>CAYWHT010000109.1:0-9931 GCA_964458135.1 uncultured Saprospiraceae bacterium
CCGAAAAAATAGCGGCGTCATATTTTCACAAATCTCATGTTGTCAGACTATAATTAGTTGTTAATGGGCTGAATAGGTCGGCAGTCTATCCTAACCCTCATCAGAAGATGAAAAATACCGAATTTAATAACAAACACCCCACCCTATCCCACCCGAAATTTTATATTTGTTTTATCTCCCAAAGAAACCAGCCCAGGTTGTTGCTTCACCCAAATCATTGCGGTTAAAAAAACGAAAAACCATGCGTTTCCGGTTACTTCTACTCTGTTTATTTGTCTTCACCCTCTATTATTCCAACCTTCCGGCGCAGGCTTCCGGTGATGATCTGGCCTTTGATGCGGATCGTTATGAGGGCCTGGAATACCGTTTTGTGGGCCCTACCCGCGGCGGACGCTCTACGGCGGTGGCGGGCATTCCGCAGCAGCCGCACACCTTTTTGATGGGTACGACGGGCGGTGGGGTTTGGCGCAGCGATGATGCGGGTAATAGTTGGCATAATATTTCTGACGGGCAGATGGGGGCCGGCTCGATCGGGGCCATTGGCATTGCCCCTTCCGATCCCAACGTTATTTACGTGGGTACGGGCTCGGCTTGTCCGCGCGGCAATGTATCTCCCGGGCTCGGCATATACGGCAGTACCGACGGCGGTGAGCGCTGGCGGTTTTTGGGGTTGCCCCAAGCCGGTCAAATCGGGGCGATCGCCATCCATCCGGATGACCCGGAACTCGTTTATGTGGCGGCGCTGGGTCAGATCTTTGGCAAGAATCCGGAGCGGGGCGTCTACCGCAGCCGTGACGGCGGCGATAACTGGGAGCAAGTGCTGGCCATCAGCGATTCGACCGGCGTAGTCGACCTGGCGATGGATCCCCACAACCCGCGCATCCTCTACGCCGCCGCCTGGCGGGCGGAGCGCAAACCCTGGACGCTGATCGACGGCGGCCCGGAAGGGGGGATTTACAAAACGACCGACGGCGGCGACGATTGGGAAAAACTCGGCGGCGGGCTGCCCACCGGTTTGCTGGGCCGGATCGGACTGGCCGTTTCCCCGGCCAAGCCCGACCGGATCTGGGCGCAGGTTCAGGCGAAAGCCGAAAAAGACGGCGGCCTGTACCGCAGCGATGACGGCGGCCGGTCCTGGAGGCGCGTCAATCGCGACCACAAGCTGCGTCAACGCGGATGGTACTACTCCCACCTTACCGCCCATCCCACCGAAGCCAATACGGTATTCGCTTCGAATACCGGCTTTTACCGCTCCACCGACGGCGGCAAAACCTTCGATCGCATCCCGACGCCCCACGGCGATAACCACGGCGTCTGGATCAATCCCGAGCATCCCCGCATCATGATCAACTGCAACGACGGCGGCGCCAACGTCACGCTCAATGCCGGCGAAAGCTGGTCGACCCAACTTAACCAACCCACCTCGGAATTCTACCGCCTCACCATCGATCAGCAATTCCCCTACCGCCTCTACGCCGGCCAGCAGGATAACACCACCATCTCGGTGCCCAGCCACGATCCCGGCAGCATTACCCGCTTCCAACAGTGGGAAGCCGTGGGCGGGGGCGAGTCGGCCGACGTCGCCGTGCATTCCGAAAACCCGGATATCATTTACGCCGGCACCTACAGCGGCGAAATTACCTACTACAACCGGAAAACCGGCGAAATGCGCCAGGTGACCGCCTACCCCCACTACACCGAAGGCACCGAAATGCGCAACCTGAAATACCGCTGGCAGTGGAATTTCCCGATCGTAGCTTCGGTGCACGAGCCCGGGACCATCTATATGGGGTCTAACTACGTGCATCAATCTACCGATCAGGGACAGACGTGGACCGTCATCAGCCCGGATCTGAGCCGCAATATGGATCAATACCACGACATCCCCGGCGGCCCCATCCAGCACGACGCCACCGGTGTGGAGGTCTACTCGTCCATCTTCGCGCTCGAAGAATCTCCGCACGAAGCTGGCGTCTTCTGGGCGGGCACCGACGACGGGCGCCTCTGGATGACGCGCAACGGCGGCGACGAATGGCGGGAAATCACCCCCGAAGATATGCCCTACGAAGGCACGGTCAATAAAATCGAGCTCTCGGCCCACCGCCCCGGGCGGGCGTTTGTGGCGGTTTACAACTACCGCTACAACGATTTCAGCCCCTACCTCTACCGCACCGATGATTTCGGCGAAAGCTGGCAAAAAGTCACCGCCGGAATTCCCGAAGATCAGTTCGTACGCAGCGTGGCCGAAGATCCGGCGCGCGAGGGCCTGGTCTACGCGGGCGCCGAATTCGGCCTTTACGTATCCTTTAATAGTGGCGAGGCCTGGCATCCGCTACAGCTTAACCTGCCCCGGGTGCCGATTACCGATATGGAAGTGCAAAACGACGATCTGATCCTCAGTACCCAGGGCCGGGGGTTTTGGATTCTCGACGATTTGACGCCGTTGCAGCAACACGACGCGCAGGTCGTCAAAGCAAAATATCACCTATACAAACCCCGCCCGGCGGTGCGCACCAACGTCTCCGGCCACCATGCCCGCATCCACGCCTACCTGGCCGAAGCGCCCGAAGAGGCTAAACTGGAGATCCTGGATAAGGAAGGACGGGCCATCCGCACCTATTCCACCAATGCAGATAACGATCGCAACAAGCTGCGGGTAAAAGCCGGCTTCAATAGCTGGAACTGGAACTTGCGCCACGACGGTCCCGAATTGGTCGAAGACCTCGTCACCATGGTTATCCGCAATCCGGCCCGCGGGCCCTACGCGGTACCCGGCGACTACCGCGTGCGCCTCACCTTCGGCGACTGGAGCCAGACGCGGGCGCTAAAAGTGCGCAAAGATCCCCGCTGGGACGATTTAACCACCGAAGACCTCCAAAGCCAGCTGGATCTGACCTTGGAAATTCGTGATATGATCACCGAATCCCACCGGCGCATCCGGAATCTGCGGGCCCTGCGCGAGCAGATCATGAGCACCGCCCAGTTGGCGGTAAAGGCGGGCCACCGCGCCGAAGTCGATTCGCTGGCGCAACATATTGCCAGAGAACTGACCGCCGTGGAGGAGATGATCATCCAAACCAAGGCAGAAGCCAGTCAGGACAATATCAACTATCCCCGGGTGTTCAGCAACCATATCGGTCGTCTCTACAGCGTAGCGACCAACGCCCACCAACGGCCAACGGGCGGAGTGCTGGAGCGGTATGAGGATATCAAGCAAGAATATGCGGGGATTGTACGGGAATATGAGCGGGTGCTGGAGGGGGCGATTCCGCGTTTTAATGAGCTGCTGCGGCGGGAAGCGGTGGGACGATTGATTGTGCCGGAGAAAGTGGGGCGTAAGTAACGGATTACGATTTCTGAAAATTTAGACATTATCGCGTAGGCCAAAATTTTACGAATTAAAAACATCCACTAAAATGAAATTTGAGCTAACCACATTAATTATTTTGTTATTACTCACCGCCTGCGCCCCCCGCCAGGAATTCGACCTCCTCATCACCAACGCCACCATCTACGACGGCAGCGGCGAGGAAGCTTACACCGGCAGCATCGGCATCAACGGCGACACCATCGCCGCGGTGGGCGAGCTGCCGGGAGCGGCCGGCCAGGAAGAAGTCGACGCTCAGGGTATGGCCGTCAGTCCGGGCTTTATCAATATGCTGAGCTGGGCCAATGTAACCTTGCTGGAAGACGGGCGCTCGCAGAGCGATATCCGGCAGGGCGTAACCCTGGAAGTGATGGGTGAAGGGCGCTCGATGGGCCCGCTGAATGATTCCATGAAAATGGAGATGAAGGAAAACCAGGGCGACATCCAATACGAGATCGAGTGGACCTCCCTGGGCGAATACCTACAGCACCTGGAAGACAAGGGCGTTTCCACCAACGTGACCTCTTTCGTGGGCAACGGCACCCTGCGCCAACACGTCATCGGCTACGAAAACCGGGAAGCGACCCCGGAAGAAATCGAAGCGATGAAGCAACTGCTGGATCAGGCCATGCGCGAAGGAGCGGTGGGTTTATCCTCTTCTCTACTCTACGCTCCCAGCATGTACGCCAGTACGGAAGAGCTCATCGAATTGGCCAAGGTGGCCGCGAAGTACGACCGCATGTACATCTCGCACCTTCGCAGTGAAGGGGAAAACCTCCTGGGCGCCATCGAGGAATTGATCACCATTGCCCGGGAGGCGGATATCCGGGCGGAAGTTTACCACCTCAAAGCCTCCGGTGAAGACAACTGGCCCAAGCTCGATTCAGCCATCGCCATGATCGAGGCGGCGCGGGAAGAAGGCCTGCACATCACGGCTGACATTTACACCTACCCCGCCAGCTCCACCGGTCTGCACGTACAACTACCCGACTGGGTGCGCGAAGGGGGCGTGGAAAAGGCCATCGAACGACTGAAGAGCGACCTTTTCCGCGATAAGATCCTCAGCGATATCGAATTCGAGCACAGTCCGGATAAGATCCTGCTGGTTGGCTTCCGCAATCCGGATTTGCGCAAGCATATCGGCAAGCGATTGTCGGAAGTTGCCCAAGAGCTCGGCAAAACGCCCGAAGAAACTATGGTGGACCTCATCGTGGAAGACGACAGCCGCATCCAGGTAGTGTACTTCTCCATGTCGGAAGAAAACATCGCCAAGAAGATGCAGCTGCCGTGGGTGAGCTTTTGTTCGGATGCCGGTTCCTATTCGGCGGAAGGCGTATTTTTGGAGCAGAGCACGCACCCTCGGGCTTACGGCTCCTTTATCCGGGTATTGGGCAAATACAGCCGGGAGGATAGCTTGCTGACGCTGGAAGAAGCGGTAAGACGCCTCAGCCACCTGCCCGCGCAAAACCTGAAATTGGAAAAGCGCGGCATGCTGGCGCCCGGTTATTATGCGGATGTGGTGCTCTTCGATCCCGAGCAGGTGAAGGATAATGCGACTTTTCAGGAGCCGCACCAGTATGCGGAGGGCGTCTTGCACGTGTGGGTGAATGGAGAGCAGGTGTTGCGGGATGGGGAGCATACCGGGGCGATGCCGGGGCGCTTTGTATCGGCGAATGCGCCGGCGAATTGATTCGCCGGCGCATTCGCGCCGCTACAACTAACCATTCAACTCATCCAGCTTCTTGCGAATCGCGCTCAACTTACAAGGCGCGTAATCCAGGGCGTAGGACTTCTGGGCATCCACCCGGGTATCGATGACCGCCATTTCGGCTTGTCCGTCTTCGGAGAGGCGGATGCCCAGGATGGTCACTTCGGCGTCTTTGGGCACCAACTGCGTGCGGTAGTGGCTGTCGAGCGCCTGTGGGCGGAGCATGCTGTTGATCTCTTTGAAGATGACGTAGACCATTTCGTCCTCGGCGGGGCGGTCTTTGGCCACCATCAATTCGGTTTTGTCGGATTCGGGGAGGTTGTAGAAGCGGTCGCAGTTGATCCATCCCAGGCTATTGACGCGGAAGAAATACTGCGACAGGCTCTTCTTGTCGGTGAAGCCGACCGCCTCGTAGGATTCCTCGAAGGCGCGCAGCTTGGCGTCGCGTTCGGCTTTCCACTCCGCCAGTTGTTTTTGGTAAATGGCGTCGGCGGCGGCCCGTCGTTGGTTGTAGCGCTTGCGGGCGATGCGGTAGGCGGGCGACTGCCGGTACTCTTCGCGTTGGCGCTCCAGGTCGGCTTTGTAAGCGTTGAGGGCTTGCCGGTATTGCGTCATCTTTTGTTCGTAGCGTTCCTGGGCGGCGAGGTGTTCCACGGAATCTTTGCGGTAGGCGGTCATCTTTTCCTGATACCGGCTGACGGCTTTCTCGTAGCGGGCCTGTTCGATGGCCTCGCATTTTTCGCGTCTCGTAAACAGTCTTTTGAAGAAGCCCGGATGGTAGCGGAAGCTCTCGCGTTTGGGTTCGTGGGGTCGGAAAGGCGGCTGCGGCTTTTGGGGAGCTTCGGGTTTTCCGGAGCGATCGAGTTTGAATTTGGGCGGCGCAAAGGAGAGGTAGGGTTGCTCGGGCCTCCGGGGCATATTGATGAGGGCGGTCTGATCGCTTTCGGCGGGCTGATCGGCGGCTTCCCAGTCGCTGATTTGCCCTTGCTCATCGGTAGCGCCCCGGAAGAGCTCCATGCCTTCGGCGGGCTGATTGGTGGGCATGGCCAGGGCTAGTTCTTGCCCGTCGCGCAGCTTCAAGGGTTGTGCGTTGACGGCGGCTTCCACTTGCACCATGCCGCCGGTTTCCAGCAGTTGTCGGCCGGAGGCGGTCATCAGGCCGGAGAGCACCATATCGGAGGTGTGGTACGCTTCGCGCAATCGAACTTCCACCGGGCCGGCGGGCGCTTCCGAGCCGTCGGCCAGGACGAAGGCGCCGGCGGGGATCCAGAGCGTTGTGCCTTCGCGGCCGATGACTTTGGTATTTTGTTGGGGATTGATCGTAAAGCGCTGCAACTCGGGGGCGCCCAGCCGGGCGGTGAGGTCGGAAAGGTCCTGCATGGCTTGCAGGTCGACCCGCACGTCTACGCGTCGGTTGCGCTGTTTGCCGGCGGCGTCGCGGTTGGAATAGTCGGGGCGGCGCTCACCGTAACTCGCCAGGCCGGAGCGGCTCACCCAGATATTGCGGCTAAGCAGGTAGGCCCTTACGGCGGCGGCGCGCTTTTCCGCCAGGCGGTCGTTGTAGGCCAGGTTGCCTTCGCTGTCGGTGTGGGCTTCGATGCGCAGGTCGTAGCCTTCGCGGAGTTGTAAATCGCCGGCCAGGGCATCCAGCGTCTGACGGGCCTGCTCGGTCAGCTGGTGCTGATCGGTGGCGAAATAAACGGAATGGGTCTGGTGCTGCTGGGCGCTCAGGGTGCAGGCGCTCCATACCAGCAGGAAAAAGAGATAATTTCGGAGCATGGGGTTCAACATTTGGTACGTAAACAGATAAAAAAAACTCTAAACTGAAACGATCCCCGGCGCAAAAAATTATTGGGTGGGCTCCGATTTATCCCAATTTTTTCTTGATGTCGTCCAATTGGTGCTGGGCCTCTTCGATTTGCATTTCGAGGGTAAATTTTTGGGAGGCGTCGCTGAGTTTGTCTTTTTCGGCCTGGAAGAAGTTGATTTTGCGCTGCAGCAGTTGCGCGCGCTTTTCCAGTCCGCCGCGCTCCAACCCTTCCAGATCGGCGCCTCCCGTATCGTAGGCGGGAGTTGCGGCTTGCAGTACGCCTTCCTTGAGGTCGGTTTTCTTTAGTTTTCCGATATAGTGGATGAGCGATTGCCGGATTTTGTTGATAGACACCTGGTAGTGCTCGTAGGGCAATACGCCCCGGATTTGGTCATCCTGCAGTCGGCTGAACTGTCCGCGCAGCAGGATGAGGTCGTTGCTGAGGGAGGAGCGCGGATGGAGGAGTTCGCTCATCGCTTTGAGCACTTCCTGGAATTCGTTGGTGGCCACCCGCTCTTTGAGTTGGCCGATGGCCTCATCCAGGCTGTTGAACTGGCGGGGGATGGAGGGCGAGGGTTCGGGAGCGGGGGTTGCCGGGGGCTGGTCGTGGCCGCTTCGATCTGCTTCCTGGGGGCGGCGGCGGGGTTCCGGCTTGGTCTCTTCGAAGGGTTTTTTCGCGTAGGCTTTCAATCGAAACATAAACTGGCCGCCCCGGTCGCCGACGCCGAAGAGCGGGTTGGCCTGGGGCAATTGGTTGGCGTTGTTGCCCACATCCGTGATGACGGCATTGCAGAATTTGGAGACCTCCAGGCGGGGTTCTTCGTTGTGGCGCAGGTGGTAGAGCACCGCGTCGGCGAAGGGGCTGTTTTTCCCCTGCTGCCCGTCGGACACCACTTCGTTGCGCCCGGCGGTGAGCAGCCAGCGGGAGGGCAGGCTTTCCAGCTTGTCTTTGACATCCCGGCTGCGGTTGACAAACATGGAGCCCGCGTAGCAAGAGTCGGCGATTACGAAGGTGTGGTGGGTATGGATGGCCTTGACGAATTTGCTGATCATGTCGAAGGAGAGAAAAGAGCCGATATTGCCCCGCCGCCCGTCGGCCGGAATCCAGTAGCCCACATCCAGGTCTTGGTCGTATTCGCCGTGGCCGGAGAAGTAGACCAACAGGCTGTCGTCTTCCTGGAGGGAAGACACGTAGTGCCGCAGGGTATCGATGATCTTTTGTTGGGTGGCTTCGCCGTTGTAGAGGGTGGTCGTTTGGTCTTCGGTGAATTGGTACTGATGGGTGAGCAGTTCGCGGACGTCGCGGGCGTCTTTGACGGCGTTGTACAGGCGGGGAAAATCCTGGTATTCGTCGATGCCGATAACGAGCAAATAGGTTTCACCTTTCGGGTAATAGCCCCGGGGTTGGTTGCCGGAGCGCCCCGCGCCGCGTTGTTGAGGTGGTTGTTCTTCCATTGGATGGGTCGTTGTTTGGGGAGTGGGGCTAAGATACGGGATGTGGGGGGAAAATGGAAGTGGCTCCGGGTATTGGTATGAACAGAGTCAATAGTAGTGCTTGAGGAAGTAAATACTTAAAACTTTTGGTGGCTTCGCTCGGCATTTCAGCTTACAGGGCAAGATTTGTCGGTACCACGTCAAGGAACAAATCACGACGGTGAACTTAATGCGTCCAAATCCTGATCGCCGAGTCAACCTTTACGTTGCCCATCAGCTCCGAACATGCACTAACAATCAGTAAACCTTCGGCACAAAGTCCGGCTTATTGACCAGGGCGGCGCTGTCACCCGTAGCCCGGATCACAAACAGGCCGCGTTTTTCGGCCATAACCGCTGAGTGCTCTTCGGCGCGCAAAAAGGCAACGCCTCCCATGATGCGGTAATCTTGGTATTCGGGCAATAGCTCCTTGACTTGATCCATCTTATCCAGGAAATCCTTAACGTACCTGGCGCGCAGTGTGGTCTTTACTTCCAGGATGACAAGCTCTGTGGTGTCGTGCGCTACGATATCGAATTCGAATGACTTCCCATTTTTGTTGCCCTTGCGGCGGGTGTAAGTATTTGTGACGTTTATACCCCGTTCTTGCAGTATCCGGATCAAGTCACCTTCTACTAAGGACTCCATCAACTTGCCCCACTGCCCCTCGAATAAGTCGAATGCCTGATTAATCCGTTCATCGGTTGCTTTAAACTTTTCGGTCAGCAGGCGCTCTGTCTCCTGGAACCTGCGGTCTGTTTCTTGAAACCTACGGTCTGTTTCCTGAAACCTACGGTCTGTTTCTTGAAACCTACGGTCCGTTTCTTGAAACCTACGGTCCGTTTCTTGAAACCTACGGTCCGTTTCTTGAAACTTACGGTCCGTTTCTTGAAACTTACGGTCCGTTTCCCTTTGACTGCGGAGAAGTGCTGCTACCATCTGCTTGAGGTCTTGAATTTCTACTTCGACATTCATAGGCTATTATTCAGGCATATAGTCTGACAACTCAGGATTTGTGAAAATATGACGCCGCTATTTTTTCGGCTGGCAAGGCGGAAAACGTAGGCATAGCCTAAGTTCTGTCGAGGCTTTCCAACGCAGCAAGGCGGAAAAAGAGCAAGTCAGAATTCACAAATTTTGGGTTGTCAGACTATAAATGGATAACGCCAGTGGTTAGATTCTAGTTCCCAGTTAGTAGGTTTGCATACCTCCCCATACGTTCATAGCCCAGTACACCCTATCCGCTGAAGGTCTATCGGTATTCCGGATTTTCGAATTGCCACCTTGAGCCGTCGTCCCAGTCTTTGCGGGAATTCCCATAATTGAGGCATCCTCCATTCGCCGTCAGCATGGCGGCTAAATGCAGTAAGTTGTAGGTCATAAAAGTAGTGTTTCTATTGGTGAAATCGCTATTATAGCCAACGGGGTTTTCTAGACGTTCTCCTTTCCATTTTTGGTCCCCATAACTCGACTGTGGAATTCATAAAGTGACTATTCCACAGGGCCTGGGTTCCAGAGTGTCCACCTTTTTCAGGACGGGTCACAACCTTTGGCTATTGCAGTAGAACACAGC
>CAYWHT010000110.1:0-9930 GCA_964458135.1 uncultured Saprospiraceae bacterium
AGGAACCGGTGGCTGAAAAAGAGCCGGAAGCTTCCGCCGCCGAAGAGGAGGAGGTAGCACCCGCTGCGGACACAGTACCGGCAGCTACCACGGAGGAAGAGGGCGAAGAAAAACCGAAGGCCGAAGGCGATGCTTCCAACGAAGAAGAATAGCCGTAGCTACGAGACTGATGAGCAACGCGGCCTATCGCCGAAAGAAGCCGCGAAAACGGTCAGGTATTTAGTTCGCGAAGCACCGAAGCACTAGTCTGGCTGTCCCTCAGCTCGTACTTATCCGTAAAAGGTCGCTGTTACGTGTAGTGGAGGTTTGTACTTTATGCCCCGAAAGTCTATATTTGCAGTATTCTAAGGCTATACTTTATTTCTAAAAATATATCGTGAACCTGGTAGTGCCTCGAGTTGCACTATCAGGTTTACCTTTAAAAAAGGAGCTGGTATGTACGAGCTGGATCAGGAGTATCTTAAAGTTCTGGAGGATTTGGCTGGCGAGCTGCAAGAGTCCGAGGAGCTGAGCAAGTATTTGGAGGAAGAGGAAGAAGAGCAATATCTGCGCCTGAAAGAGCTCTACGAGCCCCGCATATCCATGGTTTACGAGGAAGTGGCCAATAAAAAGCCGCTGCAGCTTATTCCGCTCGAAATCGTATTGCTCGATCCGGTTTTCGAGGGATTGTATTTGCCCAAAATCCTGGGTTATTCCGTATTGCGGGGTGAAATTCACGAACCCACCTTCAAATACGTTCGCCCGCAAGATCATTTCAAGGAAATTTTGGTTACGATTTGTCAATCGGCCAATTTCGATATTCTCAAAAAACGGATTGGGCAATCCATACAGATAGGGTTTGCCCTGAGTAGCGATATTTGGGTAACCAATTTGATTAATAGCTTCGAAAATAAGCGCATTCGCCACTATTTGCAAGGGCAGCAGCTGGAACGCTACCGGCGTAAAAGCGAGCGCAAAACCGGTTACGAACGCTACAAACGTCAATTCCGCAACGACAATTACATGACGGCGGAATTTCCGGAAACGTTCAACGAACTCAAAGTCCTTTTCTCTCCCCTTAAAAAGTTCCTAATCTACCGCATCGACCTTCCGGAGGTGGATAACAGCAGTCTTATCGAACCCCTCAGTGCGTTCGTGCAAAACGAAAGTTTTCAGGGCGCCCGGGAGCATATGGAAATTATGGGCTTGTACGCTTTTTTCTTCGAATTACCCGAGAAGGACCGCCAACTGCTATCCGGAACACTCAATCAACTCCGGCAGTCTACTCCTGACTTCGACTCCGAGTTTCTCGAATTTATTCTGGAACTCCATAACCGCAAGGACCTGGATTTAACCCCCGAGTCAGATCTACGGATGTACGGCATTCTGGATTTTACGATTGATGACGACCTCGGCGACTACTTCGAACTGGTGGAGGTGGTCCATAATAAAGGCTTTGACGATGAAGAGGCCCAGGATGCAGTACGCGTTTTCTATAACCAGTACGAAGGGCTATCGGTCATTAATGACTGTTTGCGGCATACGATTTTCCAGTACTTCGCCCGCTTCATCAATCAGTTGGAAGTCCATCAGTACACCCAGTTTTTTGAGTTTTCCAAGCTCTTCACGGTCTACATGGGGATTTTCAACAATCAGCAGTTTAATCAGGATCTCAAGGAGGTTTCGATGGCTTACATTCATCGCCTGCTCAAGCATTTCACCGATAAACGGGGCAAGGACTATCAGGATATCAAAAAGTTTGTCTCCACGACCTTCCAGGATTTGGGATTCCTTAAGGAAAAAGAAGTCGTAGAGCTGTTCAAGACGCGGCGTAAAAAGAAGAAAACCGCCCAGTGATGAACTCCGCCCGGCCGAAATGCTTTTAAAAGTAAGAGCTTGTTTGGACTTCACCCTTCGGGCTGCTCTGTGGAAGTAATTTCCAAAACTTTCTAATAAAGCAAACCCATGCCGAGGCTTGTCATCGTTTCCAATCGTCTTCCCATCACCATAAAGGAGGAAGAAGGAGAACTTATTTATCACCCCAGCGCCGGTGGTTTGGCGACCGGCTTAAATTCGCTGGATGAGTCCATCAACAAACTCTGGATCGGTTGGCCGGGAAAAAGTGTGACGGATGATTGGGAAAAAGAGTCTATCCGTCGCGATCTTCAACGGCGTGATCTCTTTCCCGTCTTTTTGGAGGCGGAGGAAGTGGATCTTTATTACCGTGGTTTCAGTAACAAGACCGTTTGGCCGCACTTTCACTATTTTACCCAGTTTACCACCTACAGCGAAGAATACTGGGAGGCCTACCGGAAAGTCAATCGCAAATTTGCGGATGCGGTCATTCAACAGTTGAGAGATGACGATATGGTTTGGGTGCACGACTATCAACTCATGTTGGTGCCCGCCATGATCCGGGAAGCGTTTCCCCAAATTTCCATTGGCTTTTTCCTGCACATTCCGTTTCCTTCCTACGAGATCTTCCGCATTCTGCCCTGGCGCAAGCAGATCCTGGAGGGAATACTGGGGGCCGACCAGATCGGCTTCCACACCTTCGGATACATGCGGCACTTTCTCAGCGCCGTATACCGGATTATCGGTTACGAACACGAGTTTGGCACACTGACCGTTGAGAATCGCATTATTAATGTCGATGCCTTTCCAATGGGCATCGATTACGATAAATACGCCCACCCCAATCCGGATCTCAGCAAAGAGGGGGTGCAAAAAATCAAAGCACTCGCGCAAAAAACGAAGCTGGTCATATCCATCGACCGGCTGGACTATACCAAAGGCATTACGCAGCGCATCAAGGCCTTTGGCCAATTTATAGAGAGGCATCCCGAATACCAGGGCGAGGCGACCCTGATGATGGTGGTTGTGCCCTCCCGGGCCACCGTTGACCAATATCAGGAACTCAAGCACCAGGTGGATGAACTCGTCGGGGAGATCAATGGGCTTTACGGTACTTATGACTGGACGCCCATCCAGTATTTCTATCGTTCGCTCGACTTTGACGAGCTGACCACGCTTTACCAGTTTGCGGATGTCGCTCTGCTCACCCCCCTTCGCGATGGCATGAACCTGGTGGCGAAAGAATACGTGGCGGCTAAAGAAGAAACCAAACGGGGCGTGCTCATCCTCAGTGAAATGGCCGGCGCCGCCAATGAATTGACCGATGCGCTCATCATCAACCCCCAGGATGTAAACGACATGGTGGAGGCTATAGTGACGGCGCTGCAAATGGATGAGCAAGAACAGAAGCAGCGCCTCGAAAATATGCAATTTAAACTCCGCAAATATACGGTGCGCAACTGGGCGAATACTTTCATGAACGAGCAGCAGAAGCTAATGCGGGAGCAAAAGCAGCACCATATTTACCGCCTGGAAGGCGCGGAGCGAAGCAAATTGCACGAGGCCTACCGGCAAGCCAGCAAAAGGCTGATCATCATGGATTACGACGGCACGCTCATGCCTTTTCATCCCGACCCGCAGGCCGTCGTACCCGACTCGCAGCTAATTTCCATACTTGCCGACCTCCAGAAAATCGAGGGTAATCAGGTTGTGGTCAACAGCGGCCGCGACCGCGACACCCTGCACCGCTGGCTCGGCGAATCGGGCATTGACCTGGCCGCCGAGCACGGCGTATGGATCAAATTCGGCGACGAGTGGGTGTCCAATCCAAACCTGGCTAACGGATGGAAGGAGCAAGTACACTCGCTACTGGAAGATCTGGTGGAACGCACCCCCGGCACCTTCATCGAAGAAAAAGACTATTCCCTGGCCTGGCACTACCGGCGTATCGACAAGGATCTGGGACAGAAGCGGGTGCGCGAATTTCGCGATGTGCTGCGCTACCTCACCACCGGTCTCGACCTGCAAGTGTTGGAGGGTAATAAAGTCGTGGAAATTAAAAACGCCGGCGTCAACAAAGGTCACGCCACCCTGAACTGGTTGAACCAGAGAGACTGGGATTTCATCATGGCCCTGGGAGATGATCACACCGACGAGGACATCTTCAAGGTCGTGCCGGAATCCGCATTTACCATCAAAGTAGGACTGGCGACCAGCGCCGCCCGGTACAATTTGCTTTCGGTGGAGGAAGTGCGGGAATTGCTGGGCAGCCTTACATAATCGATCGCCAACATGCAATTGTAGATTTTTTTAGGCGCTTCCGGTAATAGTCGCGATTTTCCGCTCGAAATTACAACCTTATGATCAGGGAACTTATCGATGGTGTCTTCGCCCACTTGCGGGCTTTTGAGTTGATTAGCCGCTACAATCTGTGGATATACGTCTTGGCGCCCGGCATTCTGAGTATCCTGCTGGGGGTGGTCATTTTCGGGGCGGCATTTCGCTTCGCCGATGATATCGGAGCGGCGGTCATTTCGATTTATCCGTTTGAGGCCGGTAAGGGCGTGGTGGAAACCATCATTGCCGTCATTGGGGGTATTGCCATTGTGGCCATTGGCCTTTTAGTGTTCCGGCACCTCATTATGGCGATCGCCTCCCCCTTTATGAGTTTTCTTTCCGAAAAAATCGAAAAAAAGCTGCGGGGAAGCCAGGAGGCTCAATTCAGCATTAAAAAATTCTTTTCAGACTTGGTCCGTGGCCTGACCATCGCCCTGCGCAACATTATCCGGGAGTTGTTTTACACCGTCTTGCTGTTAATGCTCTCCGGCATCATTCCCTTTTTAGCGCCGTTGGTGGCGGTCGCTTTGTTCCTCATTCAGGCTTATTATGCGGGTTTTGGAAATATGGATTTTACGCTCGAGCGGCATTTCGGAGTACGGGGGAGTGTTCTTTTCGTGCGAAAGCATTGGGGGTTGGCTATCGGCAACGGCCTCGTATTTTTGCTCTTGCTGTTTACGGGCATCGGTTTTTTGTTCGCCCTGCCGCTAGGCGCCATCGCCGCGGCCACCGAAACGCTGAAGAAATTGTGAGGGCGCTATCCCACAAATTTGTAACCCACTCCGCGCACCGACTGGAAAAATTCCGGTTGTTTAGGATCTTTTTCAAAATATTTCCGGAAGGAAAGGATGAAATTTTCGATCGTCCGGGTGGAGGGGTAGACGTCGTACCCCCATACAGATTGCAGGATCTGTTGGCGAGAGACAACTTCGTTGCGCCGGTCGATTAAAAGTTTCAGCAGCATCGCCTCTTTTTTGGTTAAAGTAAAATGGCCGGGGTTGCCCTTGGCTTCGTAGGTGGCGAAATTGATCTCATTACCCTCGAAGCGGTACACTTCCGGAGTATTTTCGGGGGCTTTACTCGTTCGTTTGATAAGGTTGTTGACCCGCAGCAGCAGCTCTTCCAATACGAAGGGCTTGGTCAGGTAATCATCGGCGCCTTTTTTGAGGCCGGCGATGCGGTCGGGGGAGCCGTCCTTAGCGGTCAGAAAGATAATCGGCACGTCCATATTTGTGAGACGAACCTGTTCGCAAACTTGATAGCCGTCTACTTCCGGCAACATAATATCCAGGATGAGGAGATCGAAATGTTGCTCCTGAAAATATTTGATGGCTTCTTTTCCATTATCGGTAGTGACGACTTCGTAGCCCTCCATTTCCAGGTTGAGCTTGACGACGTCCTGAATGTTTTCTTCGTCTTCTACAAATAGTATGCGCATGCTCGCTTAATTTGATGGTTAGGTTTCCGGCTGGACTGCTTTTGGTTGTTCTTTGGCAGTCACCGGTTGCACCGGCAGTTCGATGTGGAAGATCGCACCCCGGGGATGATTGTCCCGTACGTCGATACGCCCGTTGTGGGCCCGCACGATTTGATCCACGATGTATAACCCCAGACCGGTGCCCTTTGTTTTGCGGGTATCCTCGTTGCCTACGCGGTAGAACTTTTCGAAAATGCGTTTCTTTTCCCGTTCATCGACGCCGATGCCGTTATCGGCAATTTCCATGATGATTTGGTCTTCTTGCCGGTACAAGCGAGCTTCTACTTGGGGGGCATCGGCGGAATACTTGACGGCATTTTCCAGCAGATTCAGGGCTACGCTGGTCAGGCCTGCCTTGTCGCCGGGAATCTTGGGCACGGGATCATCCAATAGGAAGACAAACTCGACTTGTGGGTATTTGTTTTCCATCTGGTGGATTAAATCTTGCACCAGGGCCTGTAAATCCACTTCTTCCCGGTACGGTTGATAGGCCGATTCCAAACGCGCCGACAACAAGAGGTCACTGACCAGGGCGTTGAGCCGGTCGGTATCGTTGAGGGCGTTGTTGATCATTTTTTGGAATTGCTCCGGTTTGAGGCTGCGTCGTCCCAGCGTTTCCAGCACCAGCTTGATGGAGGCGATGGGTGATTTGAGCTCGTGGGTGATGGATAACAGGAAATTGCGCTGTTGACGGGCCGCCATCACTTCTTTGTTATAGCTGCGATTGATCAGCCATACGCCGATAACCAGGCTGATGACGAACACCGAGGCTTCCCCCAGAATCATCCATTCCTGGGCCCGGTACTGCTGCACCAGCTCCTTGTAGGCTTCCTGCTGCCGGAATTCCGCGTCGTTTTCAACGATTCCTTCGGCAACCATTCCGATCTTTAATAAATCCCTCTTGGCCCGAAAAGCATCTTGATTTTTGATAAAAAGTAATACAGACCACCACGCAAAGGCCAGGAGCATGTAAGCGATGACCCCGTAGGATAGCAGCCTCAAGCGGGAGTTGGTAGGCATAGCGAGTATTGTAGTGTGGTTAATATATGTCGGTTATAGTCTGCCAAGTCAGCATTCAAAAATTTTAGGTTGGCAGGCCATACCTTCCGAAGACGACATCCATCGCATCGCAAATTTTCTGGGTAGCCTCTTCCAGGTCGGCCGTCTGGTGCGCCGCCGAAACAAAGCCCACTTCGTATCCGGAAGGGCCGAGGTAGACCCCCCGCTGCAGCAATTCGTGGTGGAGCCGCTTGAACTGCTCCATGCCTTCCGGCCGGATCTGGTCGGAGCGCTTAATGCGGTCCTTGCTAAAGGAAATCCAGAATACGGAGCCGATATGTGGGATGCTCACTTCGTATCCCTGCTCATCGCAGTGGGTTTGAATCTGTTCAACAAAGCTGTGGGTCTTAGCCGCCATGTCGTTGTAGAAACCCTCTTGCAGCGTTTGCTGCAGGGTGGCGTAACCGGCGGCCATGGTCACCGGGTTGGCGGAGAGGGTGCCGGCCTGATAAACGGGGCCATCGGGTGAAATGTAGCTCATCACTTCGTCGCTACCGCCATAAGCGCCCACCGGCATGCCGCCGCCGATGATTTTCCCGTAGGTGATGATGTCGGGTTGTACGCCATAATAGCCGGCCGCGCCTTCGAAACCTACGCGGAAGCCGGAAATCACCTCATCAAAGATCAATTTCACGCCGTATTTATAAGCTTTTTTGCGCAAGCACCACAGCCAGGAAGGGTCCTGGATGAGCAAGCCGTTATTGGCGGGCACGGGTTCGACGATGATGCAGGCGATGTCGTCCTGGTGGCGCTGAAGCGCCTCATCCAATGCCTGGCGGTCGTCGAGGGGAAGTACGATCGTTTCCTTGGCGAACGAATCCGGGATGCCGGCCGAGGTGCTAATGCCAAAAGTGGCGAGGCCCGAGCCCGCCTTTACCAGCAGGGAGTCGACGTGGCCGTGAAAACAACCCTCGAATTTGATGACCTTATTTTTCCCGGTAATCCCCCGCGCCAAACGCACAGCCGACATCACGGCTTCCGTGCCCGAACTGACAAAACGGATGCGGTCGATATAGCGGTGGTGGTCCAGAATTAACTTACCCAGCTGGTTGCCGATACGGGTAGGCGTTCCGAAAGAAGTGCCTTTGGATACCGTTTCGATGACTTGCTCCCGGACCTGCTCGTTGTTATGGCCCAGAATCAGAGGCCCCCAGGAACCGCAAAAGTCCAGGTAAGTATTGTCATCCTCATCCTTGATCCGACAGCCTTTACCTTCTTTGATAAATAATGGCGGACCCGAGACTGACTTGAAAGCCCGAACCGGAGAGTTGACTCCTCCCGGGAAATATTGCTTGGCCTCCTCGAATAATTTGGCGGATTGGGACCGGTTAATCGTGTCGACTAATTCCATTTGCTGGATCCTTATTTTTTGATTTTGAGAAAGTTGACTTTTCGTACTACGAAGAACAACAAAATTAATCAAAGGATGACCTCCGCTTGATCGCGCTCTTCAATTTTTGGTCAAATGTGAGAGAAAGTCAGGCTTTTGGGATTTGATGAAGGGGTGAATGTGGTTTGGGGTTGAGACTTGGCTATCCATATCGTCAAGGGTATTCAATAAACGCGAAAGATTAGCTACAAATGCGAATCGCGACTTTTACGACAAAAAGTTGCATACCCTAATTTCTTTAACAGGAAGCCGCATAGCAGCGAATGACGAGGACGGCCAGGAATGGCGCCGCGTAATAGATCAATTCATGCATCATCCGGGTTAGGCCCTATTCATCACCTCCAAAGCGAAACTCATAGGTAAGCTCCTGGTCTTCGGCTTCTGCAGGCCACACCCAGTCGGGGCCCTCCTGCAATAGCCGGATGGCTTCCCGGTCGCAGCCGTATCCCAGGGATTGTTCCACCCGAATATCGGTGGGACGGCCCTGAGGGTCGATGCGGAAGCGCAGGCGAACGGCGCCCCGAATAGCGTTATCGCGGGCGGCCTTCGGGTAGCGGCGGTTTTGGTCGAGGTATTCGGCAAATTCATCGTAGCCCCCTGTGGGCTCGGCAGCTTTTTGCTGCCCGGCAGCTGCGATTTCATCTAATGCCTGACCGGATGGTTGCAATTCGATTACCAAAGCCTCGGAGGAATCGGGCCGCAAGGATTGGGTTTGGTAGCCGGTATAGCTGACGATCAATTGTAGGGCTCCGCTGTCTACGGGCAACGCAAACTCTCCTCCGGGACCGGTAACGGCGCTCCGGTTGCCGCCCTTCAGCAGAACGGATGCTCCGGGCAAGGGTTCGCCACTTTCGGCGGCGATTACTTTTCCCTTGAGGGTGGCGACGGGCCGGTATTGTCGTTCGTATGCAGGGCGGCGGCGCTTCGGCTCCAGCGGGTCGGGCCGGGTAAGGGAGCGCCCGCCGGTACCGGCCGGAGAATCCGCCTTTTGAGGAGGAGTAGCTAGCCTGCTGGTAGCGCCAGCCTGACTATCGATTTCCGAATCGAAGGTGGCAGAGCGTTCCGGTTCAGCGGTCGGGGGTATTTCGGAGGGCGCCTCGCGGAGGGCGAGGGCGGTGGAAGAGTCGGGCCTTGCCACCGGAGGTTCGGCCGGCTCCCGCGCTGGCTCATCGGCTTTGCCGGTTGGGCTACTTTCCGCCGTCGTGCCCGCATTGCCGTCTTCCGAAGTTGGGGGCGGCGTGGAAAAAGATTCTCGCTTTTTTTGCCTTTCGGTTTTCTGCGCCAGGTCTGGGGTATCCGGAACGGCTTCGGGCCACAGTAGCCATAAAGACACGCCAAGCAGAGCGGCAACGGCGGCGGCGATAGGTAGTATATGGGCCTTGCGCTTGTGCCGGAGGCGCCGGCGAAGGTTGGCCATGCGTTCCAGGTGGCGACCCTCCGGGTGCTGCCGGTAGCCTTCCAGCGCTTCCGACAGGAACGGGTCTTCGGCACTTTGCTGGTCCAGTTGCTTTTCATTCGCTCGATTGAGCGTTCCACGCAACCAGAGGCGGAGTAAATCTTTATGGCTATGCTTCATCGGCTAGTCTTCCATCGCTTTTTGTTTGGCTTCCATACAGTTGCGCAGATTTCTGCGCCCGTTTTGAATGTGAGAACGCACTCGGCCCAGATCTAGCCGTTTCTTAGCGGCAATCTCTTTGTAGGAATGGTTTTCGAAATAAAAAAGACGGATGCATTCCCGTTGCTCCCGGATCAACTGCTTAAGGCAATCCTCCAATTGTTGCGGGCTGGGGTCTTCTTCCCAACTCGGCCTGGTGGTATGATGCCGCCCGTCGAC
>CAYWHT010000111.1:0-3476 GCA_964458135.1 uncultured Saprospiraceae bacterium
AGCCCCAGCGGGGCATCCGGTTGATAGCCCCGGGGCGCCAAGCCCGGGGTAAATAACGCAATCCGTAAGAGGCGCCCCAGCGGGGCAGCCGGTTAGAGCGCTTCTCCGGTTTCACGCACATCCCCAAGAAAGGCTGCTCCTACGGAGCGCCCGGCCATCCTTAACGCACCTCATGGCTACCAACCGGCTGCACCTAAAGGCGCGCCTAATGCACTAATCCAACCGCACCTGGCAATCATGCCCCTCCACCCTAATCTGCAAACTATTGGCGCCCCCGCCGTTAGCCGCGCCTTCTACGGTCAGCTCGTCGTCTTTGTCGATGTAGCGAATGGATTGGAAGGTGTCTTCCTCAAATTCAAAATCGCCGTGGGTCATTTGCAGATCGAGTCGGTAGGGGAGGCTGGAAGGCAATTCGATTTCCAGTTCGCTGTATTTGCCGTTGAGCCGAATCGTGCGTAGGCCCTCTCTTACTTGATCGATGCCAAAATTGTCGTCGTAGGAAGCCTCTGCCAGGAGTGAAGTTCCAAGGGTTTCGATTTCATAATCCGAATATTTCGAGTCGGTTTGCAGACTTCCGACGTATTCGGCGCTAAAGTCGTCGTCGTAAGAGGTTTCGAAACGGATGGATTCGGCGGAACCGAATTCGTAGGTAGAGTACTTGCTTTTGATTTGCAAATTGCCGATGCGTTGGATGTCGAAATTGCAATCGTAAACGTCCATGCGGCCCTCGTCAAATGCCGAGACTTTGAAATCCGAATATTTGGCTGTGAGCTGAAGTTCACCTTCAATGGCTTCCACTTCGATATTATCGTCGTAAGAATCCAGGGTGAGCCCGGCAAGTCGTCCGAGGGTGAAGTTGGAATATTTGGTGACGATTTCCAGGTCTCGGCCGTTACCCAACTCGAGGGAGCAATCGTAGAGGTCAAATTTACCGTTGAGGAAGTTACCGATTTCTCCTTTGCTGTATTTCATGGTAAGTTCCAGGTCGCCCCGTATTTCGCGGGCTTCGATGCGGCCACTGTAAAGTTTGACCCTTAGGGCGGCGTCTATGGGATCCATGATTTCGATGCTTTCGTATTTGTTCGCTACGCGCAGCTCTTCCACTTTGGGCAGGTAGAGGGTGACCTTGATACTGAGGTTTTTGACGTTGCTCAACTTGGTGCCGTCCTTGAACTTGACGCGGATGCGGCCGTTGTGGTTATTCCAGTTCTCTACGGGAAAAGCGGTCTGGAGATCGAGCAAATCGCCCGATTCGCCGCCACGCACATTCACGTTTAGCGCAAATTGGTCAAAGGCCTCCTGGGCGGTAGGGCCGTCGGGGGCTTCCAATTGAAGTTGCGCTTCGTAACGCACCTGGCCATCGGAGGATCTTTTGATCGCTACGGGGCCGTATTGGTGGGTGAGCTCCACGATGCTGCGGGCCTGAAATTTCTTTTTGATATCTTTGGTGTACTCCTCCTGGCCAAAGAGGGGCAAGGGGCAAAAGACCAAATTACAGAGCAGCAGGCCAAGTGCTGCGACGGGAATTATGCTTTTGATCATGCGTTTCGTTTTTTTCGATTTCTTTGGATAAGCGGTCCAGAATACGCACCTTCTGCTCGTAGTAGCGCATAAGGGTGCGGATCAAGCGTTCGTTGTCGTAATACTGGGGCACATCCTGCAGGATTTCGTGGTGCACGTTATCCAGCGTGGCGAGTTCGCGAAAAATTTCCGGGTACTGCTCGCGGTCGATCTGGGAAAATGACAGTGCGGATTTGCGTTGGGCGATTAGCTGCCGGTAATTTCGTTCTTCTTCCTGTAATTGGGGATAATACTCAGACAGTCGGGTGATTTCCGGAGCCGAAGGCTCGCGCTCGGGTAGCAAGAAGAACAGGGCGGCAGCCAGCACGATACTCGCGGCGATGGTGTACTGCCAGTTGCGACCGATAGCTATCCGCCAACCACCGGCCCGCCTTTTGTGCTGCCGCGCTTCGATACCCCGCCAGATCTTTTCCGTGTCGGGGTGTTCCACGCGATCGAAAGCGGCCCGTTCTCGCTTTAAAATCCGATCCAGCTCCTCCTGATTCATATATCGTTTACTTTAAATTCGTTACTCAATTTTTGTTGGAGCATTAGCCGGGCCCTCCGGTACTGGCTTTTGGAAGTCGACGTGCTAATGTCAAGGATTTGCGCGATTTCCTGGTGTTGGTACCCTTCGAGCGCGTGGAGGTTGAAAATAACCCGGCACCCTTCGGGCAGGGTCTTGATCGCGCGGTGGATGCGCTGCACGTCCACTTCCGGCCCACTAACGGGTTGCTCCGGAGGAACCGCAATTTCACTGGTTTGCGGAAGCTCCTGCCAATGCATTTGTTTTTTACGGCGCAGGTGATTGAGGGTGGTATTGACGGTAATGCGTTTGATCCAGGCGCCCAGCGTAGATTCCCCACGGAAAGCCCCCAATTGGTCGAAGACCCGTACGAATACTTCCTGCATGACATCTTCGGCATCGGTACGATTGCCCAACATACGCACGGCCGTGTGGTACATAGCGGTGACGTAGCGTTGGTATAACGCCCGCTGGGCGTGGCGGTCATTGCGCCGGCATCGGTCTAATAAATCTTGCTCTTCTCGATCGGGCTGTGCTCGCAAAGCAATTCTTTATGCTAATGATGCAGGAAATACCCGGAAGTTGGAATTTTGGTGAAACTTTCATCAGAAAAGTGCGTAAAAAATTTTAGATGCTAATAAAAGCTTAAGAAAGTCCCTCGGCTTCTTAAATCTTTTCTAAAGTTTTTTTAAATTTTGACTTAGTAGGAAAAAAAAGGCAATAATTGTAGAAGAGATCAGTTTATAAGATATAATCTGCGTCGGCTTAAGTTTCATAAACTAGTGAGTGTAAAGTAGAGGCCCCTTAACGCCTATGTCGAGGGGTCTTTTTTTTTGCGCTAATCTGTTTGCCGCTCTACAGTTTGCCCGGGCCGGCCGCCAAAAATACCCACCTTTAGTTCAAACTGTCTATATTACCGGGCCTTTTAAGCAAGAGAGCAACGCATGGCCGCACATCCCGTCTCCATTGATGAGTTAGATCTACAGCGCATTCCGCCCGCCGGGCGGGGGTCGTTCTGGTTGCAGGTCGTTAGCAACGGCCTTGGCGAGCCCGTACGCTTGCCGTTGATGATCCTGCGTGGCCGGCAGCCTGGGCCGGTGTTGGGGGTGACGGCCGCCCTGCACGGTAACGAGCTCAACGGCATTCCCGTCATCCAGCAATTAATGCAGGAAATTGATGCCGAGCAACTCCGGGGCGCCATTGTCGGGGTTTTGGTCATGAACGTCCCCGGCCTCTTGCTTGATCAACGCAAATTTAACGACGGCGCGGATCTCAACCGCATCGCCCCCGGCCGCCCCGATGGGAGCGTCAGCCAGGTCTACATCAACCGCATCGTGGAGCGCCTGCTTTCGCAATTCGATTACCTGATCGATCTGCATACGGCCAGCTT
>CAYWHT010000111.1:3486-9800 GCA_964458135.1 uncultured Saprospiraceae bacterium
CTTCGGGCGGATCAATTCCTGGTACATCCGCGCCGACATGGGCGCCGAGCTCACCAGCCGCATGGCGCGCCTGCAAAACCCGGATATCATTCTGCACAATCCGGCCAACGACGGCACCTTTCGCGGCGTCGCCGCCAGCAGGGGGATTCCGGCCATCACCCTCGAATTGCGAGATCCGCACGTCTTCCAATTCGACGTCATCGCGGATGCATTGGTGGGGTTGCGGAACGTGCTATTCGAAATGGGATTTTATCCCGGAACGGTGCAGGGCGCCAGTGCAACGACCCTCCTTTGTGATGATTCTTACTGGCTCTACACCGACGAGGGCGGCATATTACGCGTTTTCCCCGAAGTAGGATGCAGAGTGGTTAAAGACCAACTCATTGCGGAAGTGCGATCCGTCTACGGCAGCGTCCGGCGGCGCTACTACGCGCCGGAAAACGGCATGGTGATCGGAAAAAGCGTCCATCCGGTGAGTCCCACCGGCAGCCGGATTTTGCACCTCGGGCTACGGCCGAGGGCCATTCCGTGCGGTTGAATCGGGCCGGTGCGGGAGCACTTTGGAAAAGAAGGGCTTCAGCTGCTGCGATGGGGCTTGCTAGGAAGCCTACCATTCACCATTTTAGGTGGACTATAAACAAAAATTACCATTCGCAGGTCAATGACTCAACCCGCAATGGGTTCAACACTCAACAACAATCAGCAATCACCATATGCAGCAATCACAATCCATCACACTGATCTTGCTCACGGCTTTGTCGGCCTTTCTATTATCCTCCTGCGCCAATTACCGGCTCAACTATTCGAAGGATAACCAAGCATGGAAAAGCCGGCAGCTACCCCCGGAAAAGGCGCTATCCCATACGATGTTCCTAATCGGCGATGCGGGAGGGCTGGAGCCTGGTGATTCCTCGCCCGCCCTGCGCCTGCTCCGCCAAAAATTGGCCGAAGCGCCGGACAACAGCTCGGTCCTCTTTCTGGGCAATAACGTTTCGGAGGGAGGCATGCCACCCAAAAAAATGGAGGCGGAAAGGGCCAAAGATGAGTATCGCCTGCGGGCGCAAACCGCTGTACTTGATGATTTTGCGGGCCGCCCCGTATTTTTGCCGGGCAACCAGGATTGGCATACCTACGGCCTGGAAGGCATCGAGCGGCAGCGCCAATTCCTCGCCCAACAACTCGATATGGATGAGGACGACTTCTGGTTGCCCGATCCGGGCTGCGCGGGTCCCGAAGATATCGAGATTGCCGATAACCTGGTGCTCTTCGTCATCGATTCCGAATGGTGGCTGACCGACTGGGAGGGGGAAACCGGCATCAACGTGGGTTGCGAAGTAAAAAGCCGCGAAGCATTCCAAGCGGTATTTGAAGAGGAAATCAAGGGAGAGCGGGAAAAAAATGTGGTCATCGCCATGCACCACCCCTTGTATTCCAATGGCCCGCGGGGCGGCAATTTCAGCCTAAAACAGCATTTGCTTCCGGCACCCCTCCTGGGGTCGCTACCGCTCATCTACCGCGATAAGGTGGGCAAAGCCCAGGATGTCACCAATGCAAAATTCCGCGAGCTCCGGGATCTCATCATCGCTTCGGCCCGGAAAAACGGCAGCTTTATTTTTGTTTCGGGGCACGAGCACAGTTTGCAGTACATTGAAAAGGATGACCAACATATCATCATTAGTGGGGCGGGTAGCCAAAAAACGGCGGCCAAGACCGGAAGCGGCGTGGAATTCGCCTACGGGCACTACGGCTTTGCGCGCCTCAACTTTTACGAAGACGGCGCCGTTTGGGTGGAGTATTGGAGCACCGACGACGATGGCGAAACGGGCAGGGTCGTCTTCCGGAAAAAAATCCGGGGGCCCCTGGAAATGATCGTCCAGGAGCCAAGCGGTGATTTTCCCCTCTACGAAAGTGGTCAAGACTCCATCGTAGTGCCCGTGACCGAACGGGATTTATCCAGAAACGGCTTCGGTGAATGGCTTTGGGGAGAACACTACCGGAAAACCTACGGCGCCGAGATCAAAGTGCCCATCCTGGATCTGAAGACCTTTGAGGGCGGCCTGAGCCCCCTGGAAAAGGGCGGCGGCTACCAGACCAACTCCTTGCGTTTCCAAACCGAAGACGGCCGCCAGTACAATATCCGTTCCATCGATAAAGACCCCACCCGCACCGTGCCCTACCCGCTCAACACTTCCCAACTGGTGTTGGAGGCGGTGAAGGACGGGTTTTCCGCTTCCCATCCCTTCGGCGCCCTGCCCCTGCCGCAGATGCTGTCGGCGGTCAGCCTCTACCACACCAACCCAAAGGTGGTGTACGTGCCTCGCCAGCCCGGCCTGGAAAGCTTTAACGATGAATTCGGCGACGCCCTATACTTGCTCGAAGAACGCCCCGACGAGATGTTCTGGAATGACAAAGCCAGCTTCGGATATCCCAAAGAGATCTGGAGCACGGATAACACGGTGGAAGAGATCATCGAAAGCCACGACGAGATCATCGACCAAAAGATGATCGTCCGGGCCCGCATCTTTGACCAGATGATCGGCGATTGGGACCGCCACGACGATCAGTGGCGCTGGTCGGAAATCGACTCCGGGGGCTTTACCTATTACCGGCCTATTCCGCGCGACCGCGACCAGGCCTTTAGTAAATACGACGGCTTCCTGTTTTTCCTGGCGCGTCATTCCTTTCCGGCGGCTCGCCCCCTGCGCGCCTTTGACACCGATTGGAACGGTCCGGTACAGTGGTCCAATTTCGGACCCCGCCATTTTGACAATACCTTCCTCGCCGGCGCGGATTGGTCGGTCTGGGAAGCACAAACGCGCTACATCCAGGAACACCTCACCGATGCCATTATTGAGCGCGCTTTTCGCACCTCCCTCCCCGAAGCCGTTTTCCGAATCGACGGCCCGGGGCTCATCCGCAAAACCAAGGCCCGCCGGGATAAATTGATGAGCGCCGCCCGGGAATTGTACGAATTCCTGGCCCGCGAAGTCGATGTGGTGGGCACCGAAAATCGCGATCTCTTTCTGGTGGAGCGGTTGGATGACGAGCGCACCCGGGTGCGGGTTTATGACACCAACAAAGAAGGCGAACGGGAATTGCTGTTTTTCGATCGCACCTTTATCCGTGGAGAAACCGAAGCCGTTACGCTTTACGGTCACGATGACGAAGATATCTTTCACATCACCGGCGAAGTGGACAAGGGCATCCTGCTGCGGGTGATCGGCGGCTTGCAGGACGACGTTTTTCGCGATGAATCCCGGGTGAGCGGTTGGGGTAAGAAAACCGTTATTTACGATGCACCGGATGAGGAACGCAAGGTGGAGATCGGTTCCGAGGCCAAGTTAAAGTTGCCCGAGAATCCGAAATACAATACCTACAACCGCAGAGCGAGTCATTACGATTTCAACTACCTGATCACCTTTCCGAGTTTTGGCTTCAACCCGGACGACGGCTTTTTGGTCGGCGCCTTTGCCGATTACACCACTTACGGCTTTAAAAAAACGCCCTTTGCCAGCAAGCACAACCTGACCGGGCTATTCGCCTTTTCCACTTCGGGGTTGCGGGCCACCTACGACGGGGAGTTCAACGACCTGCTGGGATCCTGGGAGCTGCGCCTGGAAGCTGAGGGTCAGACGCCGCTTTACGCCGTCAACTTTTACGGTTTCGGCAACGATACGGAGAATCCCGAAGACGAGCTCGGCAAGGATTTCAACCGGGTTCGCCAGCGGTTGATTGCCTTTCGTCCTTCGGTGATGAAGCGGTTCAACCGGGCTTCCCGCCTTTATTTCGGCCCTACCTTTGAATCCATCAGCATTGAGCGCACCTCCGGCCGCATTGTCGAGGAGCCCGGAATTGCGGAGACGCTGGGAGAGGAAGTGTTCGGCAGTCAGGAGTTTCTGGGCGTCCGCGCCGCCTATGAATTCCGCAATGTCGATGATCCGATTTTCCCCACCAACGGGCTTGATTTTCGGGCCGATCTGGGCTGGAAGGTCAATCTCGACAATACCGATCGCAGTTTTCCCTATTTCGAAGGCGCGCTGTCGATTTACCAACAAGTGGATAGCCGCGGCAAGCTGGTGCTGGCTTCCCGAGTGGGCACCCGTTTGCTGTTTAGCAATGAATTTGAATTTTACCAGGCTGCCAACTTAGGTGGTCTGGGGCCGGAAAGCAACATCCGTGGCTTCCGTCGCGATCGCTTTACGGGCAAGCGCAGCTTCTACCAGAATATCGATTTGCGCTGGCAGGCTCTGGAATCGGGCAACCGGGTCTTGCCCTTCAAGCTGGGCTTTTTCGGAGGCTTCGATCACGGCCGGGTATGGCTGGATAGTGAAGTGGAAGCATCCGATTCCTGGCACTATGGCTTCGGGGGCGGCATCTTCATCGATCCGCTCGATTTTGTGAGCATTCAACTCAGCCTTTTCCGGGGTGATAACGAACGCAACCGCATCGGCTTCACGGGAAGTTTCTTTTTCTAGTATATTCGCTTCCCGAGCCATTGCGTATCTATTTTGCAGCTGAACTAAAACAACGGAATAGCATGAAAGAAGATTGGGTATTGGTGTTCACCTCACAAGAGCTCTATCAGGCCAAACTGGCCGAGGATCTGCTCAAGCAAAACGGCATTGAAAGCCACATCCTCAATAAGCCCGATTCGGCCATTCCCGCCGTCGGGGAAGCGGAATTGTACACGCCGCAGGAAAAAGCCCAAAGGGCGGTGGAGATTTTGCGGGAGCATGATATGAAGGAGTAGTTGGTAGTGGGAAAGGCTTCGTAGCCATGGAAGTACGGCTGCGGATCGCTGATTGAAAACCCAGGGTGAGTCGTTTTCCGGCGCACCCACAAGTGCAGCCGCTTGGTGGAAAAAACATGCGCTAAAGATGGCTTGGCGCTTCGGAGGAGCAGCCTGTTTTGGGGATGCTTGCGAACGATCCCTTCCCACCGATCATTACCAACTACTCCATATCAAACATCGGGCATTTTATACTCCGGATATCCCCTCCGTAGAAAGAGTGGCCGAACACGTAGGAGATCGTCACGCCGCCGGTGATGTAGAAGTCTTTGGCGGGGCCGCCGCGAACGAAAGGAGCGGTGGGGTCATCACTGGAAGGATCGAAGCTGGGCCGGCTCATCTGGGCGGCGATGGGGCCGTTGCCCTCCAGAACATCCTGGTAGACCACCTGGGTGTTGCTCACATCATCGAGGTAATCGGTAAAGGTGTAGCGCCCGCCGACTTCCAGGCCGAGAATCCAGCGTTCGGAAAGGAATAGCTTGAGCCCTCCGCCCACCGGAACGGCCCAATTCCATAAATTGTACTTCTCGGGGCGCCCCCGCAGGCCTTGGCCTTCGGTGCCCAGCGGTTGTAAGGGAATGTATTCGCCGTTGAAGTCTCCTTCCGGATTCATGCGGAAAAAGGCGAGGCCCAGGTAGCCGAACGGCATGATGTAGAAGCTCTCATTGGAAAAGGGATAATACCGTATTACATTCCATTCCCCCTGCAGGGTGATCTCGTGAACGTTATTGCGAAAGTTGAGATCCCGGCTACGGTTGCTGATGGCGTCATCACCGGAAAGGGTTAAATTGGCGTAGGACAGCCGGAAAGAAAGATTTTCGACTACGTTGGCTCTCGCAAATAATCCGTAGGCCGGATGAAGGGTTTGAAAATACTTGCCAATGGTGCTAGGCCCCAGGTCTCCCTCGTAAATGGACAAACCGGCGTACACGCCAAATTCGTAATTCTGCGCGCGCAGCCCGCAGAGGATGACCGAGAAAGATAAGGCTAGTAAAAACTTCTTCATTATCATGGGATTACGAAGGGAAGCACCTCCCCACTGTGTTACTTGGTTTTGAATGAATCATATCTACTGAGGCTGCTGAGAAAAAAATAGGCTTGATTGGGGATGTAGAATCCGAAGAAGTTCTAATAAGGATGTTGTCACGGATATTTATAGTCTGACAACTCAGGATTTGTGAAAATATGACGCCGCTATTTTTTCGGCTGGCAAGGCGGAAAACGTAGGCATAGCCTAAGTTCTGTCGAGGCTTTCCAACGCAGCAAGGCGGAAAAAGAGCAAGTCAGAATTCACAAATTTTGGGTTGTCAGACTATAAGCATACTATAAACGTAAAACGGGACCAACTGCATTGTGCGCCCGTATTACTTTTTTTTCCATCCTCAGCCTCTCCGGAGAAGCGCAATTTACGCTACTTACGCGCTAATACCCGGCAGCCCCGCCATGTGGCACTAGCCCGGATGATGCATAAATTCATCTACTGCGAAGCCAAACGGCCCGCCCTGTGAAATAAAGCGAAGCTTTA
>CAYWHT010000112.1:0-9742 GCA_964458135.1 uncultured Saprospiraceae bacterium
CACCAATCCTGGGCCGTCGTAGAAACTTTGAGGGTGTGCGGAAAATCCTCGACCTGCGTTGG
The DNA here is from genome assembly GCA_964458135.1 of uncultured Saprospiraceae bacterium. GTDB lineage: Bacteria > Bacteroidota > Bacteroidia > Chitinophagales > Saprospiraceae > CAYWHT01. Next base: position 63 of record CAYWHT010000112.1, read on the forward strand.
GGTAAACACCGAAGTCATTAGCGAATAATCGTAAATACCCGTGGTGAACCGCTTGAGGTAATTGGTCTTCAGCACGGGCGTTGAATTCGGATTGACGTATCGCTCGTTTTTGACCTGCTTGTCGGTTAAAAAGTCTTCAGTAACGAATACCAAGATGGCTTCCCCGGGATGTACGTCCCGGTAACGATTTTGGGATAGCTCGTAGCGGCTGATCTCGGCTTCTCCTTGGTGCCAATAATCGCTCAAACCCGGATCTGCAGCTGGTTGCGCCGCCGTCTGAACGGGCCGGGAGGCCGCTTGCTCGGTTTTATCCCTCCCATTGGTTTGACAATTCCACAACAAGGCGGCTACCGCCAGCAACATAAAGTAAGAACCTACCTTCATAATCTGGATTTACTATGTTTATCACTTTTTATTGATATAGCCACCAACCCAAAATTTGTGAATGCTGACTTGGCAAACTATACTTACTTTTTCTCTCACAACTAACAATCCCTTATCCTTTCTCGTTTACCACCTGCCGCCTATTCCGAAGACAATAAAGAAGTTGTCGAGCCCCCGGTTGGGCTCATTGAGGCCGGCATTGGAAATATGCCGGAAGCGCCCTTTTAACAAAATTTCCGTATTCCACCGGATCAGCGGATAGGAAAATCCAATTTCAACATTATCGGAAAAGATAAAGCCCGTGGCTTGTTGCCGGCTCTCCAGGGTAATGTAATGGGGGCCGGACCCCATTAAGGCGTTCAAGGCCAGCCCGGAAAACAGATGCTGGCGAAATTGCACCCCCGCATTGAGACCAAACTCGAAGTTGGCGTCCTTGCGCACCCCCGACGGCGCCACCGTAAACTGACCTTCGGTGTAAATGGATACTTTGCCAAAATCCCATAGCCGCAATTTCGGCAGGAAAATCACTGGATTATAGGCCACATTTTCCGGCAATTGCTCCGCCAGGACGCTGATGCCGAAATTCAGACTTAGGGGCAAGGAGTCAATAGCTAGTGATTTGGGCGTTAGCTGGGCCTGGCCCCGAAACGGCATACTGATCAGCAATAATATCCAAAAGCAATGCTTCATCATGCAAGAGTACGGCATTTCACGCCTTAAGAACAAGCAATGGTCCGGCAAGTTGCCGTTCTGCGGAACTAAGGGGCTCAATTGTCGCCATCCTTATGGTTGTCTGTTTTCTCTGTGTCGTCGGTTTCCATTTCTCCAAATTTGAGGTAGGGCAGCAATTTATCCCATTTTCCGGTAGGAACGGCCAGTACGCGTTTCAGGCTTTCCGGCCCGGAAAAGGAACCGTGCTGATCGCGATAATTAATAATCCCCCGGGCTTCCCGCCAGCGTAAATAAGGATGCGCGGCCAGGGTGTCGGCCGTCACGCGGTTGATGTTTATTTTCCGGACTGCCCCCGAGCAGCGTAGCCTCGGGCGTATGCTTTGAAAGGTGCTGTCCGGAAGGCTGTAGGTTTCACCCACCTGCTCTACCGAATAAAACCCGCCCAGAGATTTCCGGAAACCCACAATCCGGCGGGCGTAATAGGGCCCGATGCCCCGCAAACTACGCCAAGCCATACTATCCGCCCGGTTAATGTCCAGGGTGTCCGGTTGCCGTGCAGGTAGGCCGGCAGAGTTCCGTACTTGAACCAAAGGCGCCAATCTGCGGTAAAGGGTGGAATCCATGCCGTAGATCTTACCCACATCCGCGCGCCGGTAAAAACGCCCCCCTTTTTCCCGGTAGCGCAACCAATTGCGCACCACTGTTTCCGGCAACCCAAGCCCCCGCAGCGTGGCCGCCGAAACCTCATTGGGATCGAAGGGGGCGGCAGTAGCCGGTACGCTGACCGCCCGGGCTGGCTTTGGCCGCGGAGGCAAGGTGTCTGCGACCTCCCTCGATGGCAGCCGCACGTAGGGGCGAAGCCGTTCGAATTGAGCCGCACTGAGGGTGTAAATTTTACGTAGCTCATCCGGATCATCAAAGGGCCCCACTTTTTCCCGGTAGTTGACAATGTTATGGGCGCAGCGCTCGGAAAGCCCAAGCGACACCAATTCTTCCAGGGTGGCGGTATTGGGATCGAAGGAACGCAAGCTGGTCGAAACGGGCTTTTTAATTTTTCCGGCGCCCTCCTGCCCTATCCTCCGTTCGAATGCTTCCACCTGAGCTTCCCACCGCTTCCAGTCAGCCGCCGGCGCGCTCCTGTGCGAGTACCATTGGGGTATCGTCAAAGTAAGCGCCAATAAACATAGTAACCCTAAAATGCCTCTGCGCTCGGAGCGCCGGTGGTGGAGATAATTCCACAATGGGTTGTTGTTGGTCATCGTGAACTGGTTTTAATGTGCATTCATAATGGTATGCCTTCGGTGGGCGCAATCGTCTGCCAACCCAAAATTTGTGAATCCTGACCTGGCGACAAGCTCTAATAGAGGTGGGAAACGGAAACTTGGGGCAAGGAGGCCCTTCTACAAATCGTAAATCCATGCTCCCTCGCCCGTGTAGGTGACGGCCACGCCCGCTTCAGCGGCGGCTTTACGCCAACGCCGGATGAGGCGGTAATGATTCGAACCATCCAGGATGAGGCGTCGAGGTGGATTGCCGGCAAGCAAGGAACGGGGGTTGATCTCCGGATTATCCCGGACCAGCCAAAAATCGGTTTCCGGAATTTCCGCCAATCCCGACGGCCAATGCTGGTCAACGATCAACAGGCGAAATTGATGAAATTGCAAATAATGGGCAGTTCCGCGAAATATGCGCCCCCAGCGCGAGGGTTGTTCCACCGGAAGGCGGTGGTGTTGACGCAGCCGGCAATAAAAGTGATAATTTTCGGTAGCGAATTGCAGGCCGGCATCTCCGGCCGGAAGCGAAGACCAGGACAGGGCCGTTCGCCCTTCGATAAAATCGATCGAGCTCGCTCCCCGGAGGTGGTAAATTACGACTTGGCGGCGCTGGGCTGCCTCCCAAATTTGCAGATTGATCAACGCCGCCGGCAGAAAAGCCCCGTAAAGCAGGGCGCGCCAGGGCAGGCCGGAGCGACGCTGCAGAGACCAGGCCAGCCACAACAGCCAGCCATAAAGCAAGATCACCATCCCATCGGAAAGCCATACCCCCTCCCAAACGGCGCCGGGCAGATTTTGAATGGCGTAAATCGCTTCATTGACCCAACGGATCAACGTTTCCAGACACCAGCTTAGGGTCTCTCGGGGCCAGGGTGCTCCCAGGGGCAACAGTACAAAAAAGCCCAGCATGATAATCAACGCGGCTGCCGGTACGGCTACCCAACCCGAGAGCCAAAAAAACAGCGGCATTTGGTGAAAACGGGCCAAAGTGAGCGGCAAGGTGGCCAACTGGGCGGCCAGCGAAACGGTAAGCAGTTTCCAGAAATAATCCAAAAGCCGGTTCGGAGCGACCCACCGCCGGTAAATGACCGGCTGAAAAGTGACGATCCCCCAAACCGCCAAATAAGATAGCTGAAACCCCAAGTCCAGCAACAATTGCGGATCAATGGCCAGCAACAGGAATGCCGATGCCGCCAGGCTGTTGTATACCTGACCCGAACGGCGCAAACTCCGCCCCACCAAAAAAAAAGAAAACATAGTCGCCGCCCGGCGCACCGGAGGGCCACCCCCAGTCAACAGGGCGAAACTCCAAATGGCCGATAATTGCAACACCAGCTTTAAGGCCTTAGCCCACTTCCGGGTAGAAGGAAGAAACTGCACCAACCAGCCAACCCCCAGGTAAACGAAGCCTACGTGTAATCCCGATACGGCCAACACATGCACCGCGCCGGCGCGAGCGTAAGCATCGCGCAATTCCGCATCCATCCCGCGCCGGTCGCCCAATAATAAAGCCGAGGCGACCGAGCGTTCGGCAGTGGAGGAAACCGCCGTCGCCAGGCGATGCAGCGCCCATTGGCGCAACCCGAACAGGGCTCCGGCAATCGGCTTGCCTTCTGCTCCTGCCAGTTTACGAACGTGCTGCGGGAAAATGCGGTGAAAAACGCGGTACCGGCGCATGTAAGCCGCAAAATCAAAAGCTTTGGGATTGGGGGGCGGGCGCAGCCGCTGCGGGCGCCCCGACAATAGCAGCCGACTGCCGGGCGGGAACACCTCCCCCGTATCCGTAGCGGGTAAATACACTAATAAACGCGCCCGGCAAGACCGCCAGGCTTCATCCGCCTCCCTGCAGCCTATTACCTGGCAGATTAGCCGTTGATTGCGCCGGTTCGATTTGTCTTGCTCAACCCGCACCCAAAAAATGCCTTCATCCGATTGAAATGTTTCCTCCAACTGCAAGCTTGAATCAAAATCCATAGCAGCCTGAAAACGCCAACCACCAAACGCCAGCAAACAAAGCTGAACGCTTAGCCCAAAAAACCAGCGCAAGGTGTAACGACCGGCCAATCCCAGGGCGGCAAGCAGCAACAGACCACCGCCCACCCACAAGCAAAGGGCCCATTGATTAAAGCCCCTACCCAAAAGATCCGCCAGGAACACACCGGCGCAAAGCGGAATGAGCAACCGGATAAAAGGATATTTCTGCCAGTGCATCGGCACAGCTTTGGTTGGGATGACGCGTCGCGATGTATAGAAATGGTGGGAAAGTGTTTCGGAACGAATATCCAATCACAATACGGAATGGCAAAATGCCAATTCTTGGGCGAAGAAGCAAGCCCTTACAGGCTGCCAACCCAAAATTTGTGAATCCTGACCTAAGCCGGATGATGCATGCATTGATCTATTACGCGGCGCCATTCCTGGCCGTCCTCGTCATGCGCTGCTCATTCCTGCGAGCGGCCAGGCCTGGCAACCATTTGCGCCGCTCACTACGAAAAACTCATGCATCATCCGGGCTAAGATTTTTTAATAACCCCAGATGCTTGGAACGCCCAAAAATTCTCCAAGCCGTTCCCTTTGAGTATCTTTTGGCGAGAAACATTCCATCTATGCAAGCACGGCTATTAAATCTGGAAACGGCGCTGATCAGTCCGCGCACGGTAATTCGAAGGTTTCGCGAAGGCGAGGGCGCTGCATTTTACCGGCTCGTTCGCAATAATTATTCCCGGCTGGAGGACCATTTTCCCACTTTGGTCCGCGAAATACAAAGCAAGGATGCGGGAGAAGTTTACGTGCAGCAGCGCCTGGCCGACTGGCTGCTGCAGCAAACTTACGCCTTCGGGCTTTGGGATGAAAAATCCGCCGATCTCATCGGCTGGATCCAGCTCTTTGAGATCGATTGGCGCATTCCCAAATGCCGGCTGCAGTTTTTTATCGACCGCGAGGCGGAGCAGCAGGGTATTATGAGTGAATCGGTGGTGCGCGTGCTCCAGTTTGGTTTTACGCAATTGGCCCTGGAAAAGGTCAGCCTAAAGGTCCTGGCCGATAACTACCCGGCGCAACGCCTGGCCCGGCGGTGTGGGTTTCACCGGGAAGGGGATCTGCGCGCCGAATTCCGGGGGCGGGGTGGTAAAATCCTGGATGGGTTGCAGTTTGCCTTTACCCGTTCGGAAAACGATAAGGTTTAAGATTGAGTTAACCCCGCTTAATGGCATCCGTCGTATATTGATCCTTGCAAAATATCTGCTCATGACCCCAAGTGTTACCGCTGACGCCCTCGTCTTCGCCATCCACTCGGCTCTCCGGCTGAGCGAGAGTATACGACGCGCCTACGCCAACAGTATTCGCTCCCGGGCCATCGTTCTTCCCCTTCCCCAATTTGATGGGGCGCCCAACCTCCGCGCCGCGGATCGCTTCTTTGAGGACGCCAGCCCGCAAGGCGGTCAACAATTCCTGGCCCCCATCGACCATTTGCGCGAGCTCTACGAAAAAAACCAATCTTTCTTACTTACCGAAGCGGAAAAACGCGACTACCTGGAATATTACGAAACCTTATTTCGATCCCTCCAACCCCCCACCCCCGATTCCGCCCAACTGCAACCGCAACAAATCGTCGGGCTATTGCGCATCCGGCAGTGGGAGAAGGGGCAGGCGCCCCAGCCTTCCGCCCTGCAGCTCGTAGGGGGAACGCTCGTGGAAATGGGCATCGATTACTTTCAACGCGTGCCGGGGGCGCTCGACGCCCGCTCCGCGCACGGCCGGGTGTTGCGGCAATTGCTCACCGCCCTGGATGAGGTGCGGTTCAGTGAATTCGACGATTTCTCCAAATCACTGTCCGAAGAAGTCGTTCCCCGCCTTTTTGCCGGCGCCGCCGAAGCGTTAAGGGAGCTTAGCCCGGAATTGGCCGGCGATGAAAAGGTGCAACTTTTTATCCGGACGGCAGCCCAGGGAATCAGTCAGGATATATTCCGGCGCATGGATGGCGCCGCCGGAGCGGAACGGGAAAACGCACTGTATTGGGGAGAACTGGTTCTTCACCGCCTGATTAGCAATGCCGCTACCTACGTGGTCGAATCCCCCCAATCGTTATTCCGCCTTAACGAAGCCCAAGCTGCCTTGATTCAACGCACCGGGCAAACCTTGCTTTCCCTTATCCTGGATGAAGAGAATGGCCAAATCCGTTTCGAAGAAGCCCTTACGGTGGAAAGCCTAGACGCCATCGTCCGGGCCACCCTCGAAGTTTTGGCCGAGCATCCCGACTTGGTTACCGAGCACGATATGCTCCGGGAGGTCGTCAGCGGGGTGAGTTTATCGCTGGCTGCCTCGGGGATTCAGCGACCGGACCTACTGCCCGAGCTGGTGCGGCTGGTTCTGGAGGAATCGGGGCGCAACCTGCATCTGTTGTGGGATGTTTCCGAAAATTCACCGGAAAACCTGCTCATCGCGACCCTTCGCCAGTTGCTGTTTGCCATATCCGAACCCGATAATAGCAACGACCGCTGGCGCCCCCGCCTGAATAAAGCCCAACTGCTTGAATTCACCCAGGACGTATTTGACGAAGTCATTGAGAATCCGGTATGGATAACCGGTATGGCCGAGCAAGATTCCCTGCTGGCCGAGGTTTTGGAATCCACCCTCAAAGCCCTGGAAAAGACGCCCCGCCGGCAACGCCTGAGCTGGGAAACGACTCGCCGGATCATTCAACTCAATATGCGAGTGGTCGCTTCCAGCCCGCAGGTGCTGAAAAGAATCGATATCGGCACGGAAGCCGAAGAAGAACAATTGTTGCAGCGCGCTTTGGATTTGATCTTTGCCTACGTATTTCCCAAAGACCAGCAGGCGGGGCTCGACAAACCCGAAATACTCATTGAGTTGCTGGAGTACTTCCTGGAAGTCGTCCTCCAACGCCATCCCGACCGCAAGGGATTACTTATTATCCGTTTGATGCTAGATGCGGATACGCGTTTGGAACCGGTAAAGGGATTGCGCCGCGATTACCTCGATCATTTCCTGGACGCCGCCCTCGAAGTGCTGGGCGAACATCCAGAGCTGATTGCGGGCAACTACGGCCTGCAGGAAATCATTGCCCAAACCGCCATGGCCGTACGCCGGCACGACTTCGACCGGCCGGGACTATTAGAAGAAATCATACCCGTTCTGCTGCGCACCACTTCCGGACAATTGGACCGGTTGCTTCACTTTCGGGAGGGGCAACCCGAACACCTCCTGGTAACCGCGCTAGAACAACTATTTGCCGCCCTGGCTAAACCCTCCGATGAAGGGCCTTGGCGCCCCCGACTGACCACCCGGCAATTGCTGGAAATCGGCAAGGTGGTCATGCAAGAGGTGGCCGACAACCCGGCATGGGTAGAAGACCGCCCCCTCTTGCGTCGATTGGTGGACAGCGTACTCGACGCCCTGAATGGTATTTCCGTCAAGAGCCGGCTCCTCAACGCCGAGCTGTTCCGCGTGCTTTTAGTTCGCGGGCTTGAAGCTGTTGCCCTACGCCGGCAAATGATGATGCAAATTCACTTCCCCGATGGAAGTAAGGGGGAACTCGTCATTACCTTTTCTTTCCAACAAATTATCCTGGTGCTGCACGAACAAGAAGATAGCCCCGCCATTGCCTGGACCGTCTCCCAAATGCCGGTGCTGGAAGCAATCCTGGATTATTTCTTCGACCGGGTCAGCCGCAGCGACCTTTCTCCGGCCGCCGTCGAAGAAGGCGCCAATCGCGTGCGCGAAGCCCTAACCGATTACCGGGAAGGCCTCATCCGCAGCCTGGAAGCATTATTGGAAATCCTCGAAAGACAACTTTGATACAATGAGCACCTATTCATGGTCCAGTCGAGCTGTGCTGGCGCTCCTGATCGCGCTGAGCGCGGGATGCGCCCACCTCTCCCACCTCAAACGCGCCCAGGACACTTTCAGTCAGGGAGCGGCCGTAGAAAACAAACTGCGCATGGGGCTCGGTCAGGATACCGCCCAATCCTTACTCGTAAGTGGTGAAACTACTTTATCAACAGACGTTGGCCTCTCGCCGGAAAGTTATTACAGCCTGGCTTACGCCGAAGTCAACAAGGCGCTTTCCCGGAAGGGGCGTCTGGAAAAAGACGGCCTACTCCCTACCGCCTACACCCTCAAAGCCCTCTGTGAATGGAAACTAAAGGTAGAAGACTACCGGGCCGCCCTCCAAACAGCTCGCCGGGCGAATGAAGCGCTGGAAAATGGGGCCTACGTCATGCCCCGCGACCGGGCGCTGATGCAGGCGCTAGAGGGATTCATCGCCAACGACCGGGCCTTTGCGGGCATGCAATCCCTACGACAAAGGGTGAGGACTTTAGATGCCAACGGAGGTGGCGACCTGGGCTTCGCCGACCTTAAAACCCACTACGAAGCCAACATTCGTCAATCCGGAAAGGAAGGGCTGATCGAAAACGCCTTGCGTATCGTTGGTGAGGCGCGCAAGCAATTACCCTCCCGGAATGATCTTCAGTTGTACCTGCTCCAGGCTCAACTGGCCAGTCAAAAAACATGGAGTGACGAATTGCAGGCCATTGAAAACGCCCTCAAAAAACTCGGGCTGATCGGCGACCCCACGGCCCGCCAGTGGATGGAAGCCGAGGAAGCCGCCTACGAAAAACTACGCCGGGATCACCTGCGGCAACTGAGCGACCTCTTAGCGGGCGGCCGGGGGCATTCGCTCTATCAGTACTGGTCGTTTCGCCTTTGATTACCCACTGCCGAACAGGCCCGGAAAGAAGGCGTCTTCGTAATGTTTCAGGCTATAGCGATCTTCGTCCTGGATGAGCACAGAGATCACATCGAAGCGCACTTCCCAATTGTGACCGATGGTTTGCATGTAAACCGCGGCAGCCTGAGCGGTTCGCTTTTTTTTCCGCCCGGTAACGAAGGCTTCCGGGTTGCCGAAGGCCGCGGTGCTGCGGGTTTTTACTTCCACGAATATCAACACGTCTTCCCACCAGGCAATGAGATCGATTTCCGCTTTTTTCCATCGCCAGTTTTGTTCGACGACCCGGTAGCCGGCATTGATCAAATGTTGCCGGGCAAGCTGTTCGCCGCGTTGGCCTAGTTCGTTGTGTGCCGCCATAGAGATGAGTGTTTTGGTAGTTGGTAATGTGATTCGCAAGTTGAATGGAAACGCAGCGCTAATCGATGAGCAATCAATAACGGTCGGTTTTCTAGGAGCGCTTTTTCCTTTAAGAACCGCCGCCCTTAACGCTGCTAAGGGCGGGAACTGGCTAAAGAAAAAATCGCTAGCCTATCTAAACACGACACTTATTATAGTCTGACAACCCAAAATTTGTGAATTCTGACTTGCTCTTTTTAGCT
>CAYWHT010000113.1:0-5478 GCA_964458135.1 uncultured Saprospiraceae bacterium
TCTAATCAAAAAATTGCTAATTTTCGACTCAAAGACCAAACCCGCAATGGGTTCTTTATCAGTCCCAGGTCGCTAAACTGAAAAGTAACAGAACTTATTAGGTACTGATAGCTACGAAGCACATCGCTACCCAGCCAAAGCTACGCAGGTGGAGCAAAGCAATGACAGCCCTTCACCGCACCGCCTCAAACCGCATATCCAACCGGCTCTCCACCACAAAAGGGGTCGTATTGGTAAAGAAAAACACGACTTCCAGCTTGAAGCGCTCCTGGATGAGATTGCGCTTGGCGCTACGCAAAGAGGGCAATAACTCGACGACGCGGCCAACCTGTTCTTCGTCGAGCCGGTCAATGAAAAATACCTCATCGGCGGGGCCGCAAGCTTCGGAACCGGCGTCACAAATGCGCACCGAAATTTCCCGAACAAAGTTGTAGTTGATGTTATCGATAGCGGTGATTTGAGCGGCTACCGGATTGATGGCCGTGATCATCTCGGTTTCCAAATCATTGTCCTGAAGGAAAAACTCGATATTGGTGGCCAGGTTATCGCGCTCAAAAACCCGGGGAAGGGTAGCACTCAGCCCGGCCGGAATTTCAAACTGAATATCCGGATAGGGCATATCAAAGAGCCGTTCGCGATCATCATCGGAGCAGGCCACCATCAGCAATAAGCTGAGTAGGAAAATCATTAGCTTGCGCATGGTCGATATCGTTGTTTACCCAAAGCCCTACGGGCCTCGTCAACTTAAATAACGCTACGGAGACCGGTTTATAGTCTACCAACCCAAAATTTGTGAGTGTTGACTTGGCAAACTATCGCTTACGGGGCGCCCTCTGGATAAAAATTTACCCCCAACCAAAGAATTCCATCATTTCGTTGGTATATCAGCAATTTCCCGTAACTTTAAACAAGTGATTTACATCCCTCCTATAACAAAATGCCACTGACATGGGCGAGCAACGCGTTTCTATTGCCAACAATTCAAATATTCAGCAAGGTTTTGTCCGCAATCTACTCCGCGACATCCAAGCCTTGGAATACATGCTCGAGCACGACTGGTTCGAGCGCGACAAGGTATGCATCGGCGCCGAGCAAGAAATGTTTCTCATTGATCGCAAGACGCTCAAGCCCGCCCCCATGGCCATGGAGGCCCTGGAACACCTGCAGGAACACCCCTGGGTGGAGACCGAACTGGCGCGCTTTAACCTCGAGATCAACCTCGACCCGCGTACCTTCACCGGCGCCTGCCTAAGCGAGCTGGAAGCGGAAACCCGCGAAAAGCTGAACATCATCCGCGGGAAAGTGCTGGAGCTGGGCGGCGATGTCGTGCTTACCGGCATCCTGCCTACCCTGCGCAAATTCGACCTTGAGCTGCACAACCTCACCCCTAAGAAGCGCTACCGGGCCCTCATCGACGCCATCAACCAACAGCTCATCGGTGCGGCCTACGAATTGCGCTTGACGGGTATTGACGAATTGCTCGTCAAACACGATTCTCCCCTGCTGGAAGCTTGCAACACCAGTTTTCAGGTCCATCTGCAAGTCAGCCCCGACAATTTCGCCTGCATGTACAACATTGCGCAGGCGCTAACCGCGCCCGTCATGGCCATCGCCGCTAACTCCCCCCTCGTTTTCGGCAAGCGGTTGTGGCACGAAAGCCGCATTGCGCTTTTCCAACAGGCGCTCGACATACGCACCACCCACGACCACATGCGCGAGCGCAGCCCCCGGGTTAACTTTGGCAACGGTTGGCTCGATGCATCCATCATGGAAATCTACAAAGAAGACATCGCCCGCTTCCGCGTCCTCCTCAGCGCCGACGTGCAGGAAGACTCCATCGAGCAAATCCACAAGGGCAAGGCGCCACGCCTGCGCGCCTTGCAAGTGCATAACTCTACCGTCTACCGCTGGAACCGCCCCTGCTACGGCATCAGCACCAACGGCATGCCCCACCTGCGCATCGAAAACCGCGTTTTACCGGCGGGGCCAACCGTGGTAGACGAAGTGGCCAATGCCGCCTTCTGGCTGGGGGCCGTCGTCGGCATGCGCAAACACTGCGAAGATATCCAAACCAAAATGAACTGGGAAGACGCCCGCGACAACTTCCTCAAGGCGGCCCGCTTCGGCATCGACTCCAAATTCACCTGGTTTGACGAGCAAAAGGTGTCGGCCTGCGATCTCATATTACAGGAACTGCTGCCCATTGCCCGCGAGGGCCTGGCAGATCAAAACGTCAAGCAAGAAGACATCGATCGCTACCTCGGCATCATCGAAGCGCGCGCCCGCGGCCACGCCAACGGCGCCCTCTGGCAATTGAAATCGTTCAACCGCCTCAAAAAACAAACCACCCGCGACGAAGCCCTAAGCGTCATCACCGGCAGCCTCATTCGAAACCAGGAAACCGAAATGCCCGTACACACCTGGAATAAAGCCGAACTGGAAGACTTGCCCGAATACCGCCCCTCCAAGCTCAAAGTGGAGGAATTCATGGAAACCGACCTCTTTACCGTGCAAAAAGACGACCTGCTCGAGCTCGTGGCCGAACTCATGGACTGGCGCCGCATCCGCTACATGCCCGTCGAAGATATCAAGGGCAACCTCTGCGGGCTGATCACTTCCCGGCTTTTACTGCGCTACTATACCCACCGCACTAAACTCAACGGCCGGGAGGCAATGACCGTCAAGGATATTATGATCGCCAAACCCAAAACGGTGGAACCTTCCGCCACCATCATGGAAGCCATGAAGCTGATGCGCGACAATCGCATCGGCTGCCTGCCCGTGGCCAAAAACGGAGAGCTGATCGGCATGATCACCGAAATGGACTTCCTGCGAATCACCGGGCGGCTGATGGAGCGGATTGAGCGGCAGGAGTAGTGACCGTCCTCGGCCGGGTAAAATGTTGTATTGGGGCTAAGGCGAACTCCCATTCTTAATGAGCTTTTTCGTCATCCACGCGCCGTTTTTCAATTGCACTTTTACGAAATATAGGCCGGAGGCCAAATTTCCAATGGGCATGACTGGGTTCCTGCCGGCCTCGGTTAACCGGCCGACCAATCGGCCCACCGGATCGTAAAGGTAAACCGAATGAACGGCCTGGTCCGATTGGATCGTCAAGCGGTCGCTTGCCGGATTGGGAAAAATCCGGATGGCGCTTTCCGCATCCCCAGGTTCAAAGGTGCTCGTGCTCGTATCCAACGAAAAATGCCGGAAAAATTTCCACAACTCGAAACTCGCCTGAATATCTTCGTTGGTCTCTCCGAGTATAGACTCTTGCAGAGGTAATTCTACGCCGGCCCAGGTGTGGCCCGCCCCGATCAATTTAAAAAAGCGCACTTTGGCGCCCTGATCACAATCGGTGAAATCAAAACGCTGAGCGGTGGAATTGTCATCGGTCACCGAGTCGCGAATCGCCACCACGGGTTGCACCGTCCGGCAGCCATTGTGGTCCACCCAAAACTGTACAGCGCTATCCACGGGCACGATGGGGATAACCTCCCCGGACATTTCCCCGCCCTCAAAAGGAACAAAAGGATCGGCCGTGCCGGAGACGTATATCATGGGAACCGGCCGGGAGGGATCGCAATTGGCGAATAAGCTGGTATCCATGGAGCAACCCAGCCCGCCGACGGCCGCAAAACGCTCCGGCAACTCGCAGGCCAGTCGCTGACTCATAAAGCCACCGTTGGAAAACCCGCAGACGTACACCCGGTCGGTATCGATGTTGTAATCGGCCGCCAGGGTGTCGATCAATTTATCGATAAAGCCGACGTCATCCACACCCGCATCATCGGCTGCCGTACCACGACCGTCGGCCCAGCTAAAGCCGGATAGCGTCTCGGTAAAGCCCTGCGGGTAAACTGCCAGAAAACCCTTTTGGTTGGAGGCCTGGTTCATGCGGGTAAAACCCTGGGTGTTCAAGGCCGTGCCACCGCCGCCGTGGAGGGTGAGGATGACGGGGGTGGGCGCCGAATCATCAAAGCCGGGGGGAAGGTGAACGGTGTATTGGCGGAAATGAGATTGGTGTTGCAGGGTGCCGGAAATATTCGTTTGGCCCGGCAAGTAGAAACTTAGGCTTAACAGCACCAATAAAATGAGCCAATGGATAGCCATAAATTTTTGTTAGTATAGACTTAATCCCGTTGGTCAGGTTTAATCCTCAATTGAGTCCAGGCGGATGAACTACAATCAGTTTACCCGGTTCTTCTCCTCGATTCCACTATCCCGCTTGTTCCCGGCTTTTACCTCCGGATTACCAAAAGAAGAGGAAAAAGTCAACCTAAAGGTCCGCTGGCTAAAATCAAAAGTCCGGCTAACAAACAGGGATTCGGAAGATAGCTCCGTCACGCCGGTTCGTTTCAACGTATTCAATAAATCACTGATGCCAAAGGTCAACCGGGCCCCGTTTTTCAATTGCTTTTGCATACTGATGTTGACCAATCCCAGGGGATCAAATCGCACATTTCCCACCAAAGAGGTGGTTTGGTAAAATCCCGATAATTCCAGGTTGATGCCTTTCGGCAAACGAAAGATCTGATTGCCGTTAAAGCGGAAATTGCGCTGATCCAGGGTATACTGCCCCAGTTCTTCCACGGTCGTAGACCGTTGCCAAAGCCACATTCCGAACCAACGCATTCGCCACCACTCGGTCAACTTTAAGGGAAAGGCGACGGAAAGCGAAGCGGTTTGCTGGTCTTTCAAGTTATCCGGCACGATGAGTTGGGTATTCGTTTCCGGATCAAAGCGGTTTTGAAAACGGGCGATCGTACTGTCTTCCCGGGTATATTGCAATGATAGATTAATTGTTTTAAAGCGATAATCTGCGGAAACGGTATTGGCGATAGCGGGTTGCAAGGCTGCATTCCCACCAAAGGAAGTATTGGGATCGAGGAAAATGATGAAGGGCGCCATATCTGAAAAAGCGGGGCGATTAATGCGCCTGCTGTAAGACAGCGAAAGCCGGTTTGAAGGATTGATTTGGTAGTCAAAAATGAAAACCGGAAACAGGGCGCCAAAGGAGCGGTCCACCACCCGACCTTCCGTGGAGGAAGTCAATTCCGTATCGGTATATTCGTACCGCAATCCACCCTTTAAGCTCAATTGCTCGGTCAAGGGGTAATTGATTTCCGAATAGACTGCTACGATGGATTCGATCAAATCACTTTCGGAAGTCAGGCCGGCAACCGGCTGCCCGTTATTTTCCACCAGCACGTCGTTTTCGAAATCTGACCGCACGTACTTCCAGCCGGCCGACCATTGGGCGGCTTTCCCCACCGGACGGCGATAATCCATCTTCCCCACCCGGATGTTAAAAGGAGTCGCTTTGGTCGTAAAGACCTGTTCTTCCAAAAAGATATCGGAACCCTCCCGGTAGGTGAGATCGTAAGTCGTGGGGTTGTCATTATCAAAAAAGAGGTAGTCAAAATCGGCCGTCAGGGTACTGCCGTCACCGAATTGGTGGGTGACATTCAAATTAGT
>CAYWHT010000113.1:5488-7269 GCA_964458135.1 uncultured Saprospiraceae bacterium
AATCGTTTTCTTCCCGGTTCAGGGAAAGAATGAAAGTGTCGGCGGGAGCTCCCTGCAAAATCGAATTGGCTGCTTCCATATCCCAACGGTTGAGATAGCCCGAAAGCAGGCCACCCACCGTGGTGTTCTCCCCGATTTGATAGTCCAGTCCCAGTCTGGCAGAATGATTGTTGCGAGTGGGCTGGCGGTCACTCGTCAGGTCGGTGAGGTGATCGCCAATGCGCCGCTCCAGAGTGGTCAGCTGCTCCTGACCGTTGCGGGTATAGGCGTAATTTCCAAACCAACCGATTTTACCTTTCCGGAAATTGAAGTTGAGGCCGGCATTACCCACTTCTCCCCTGCCGTAGCCACCGGACAGGGAGTAGTTTCCTTTGAGACCTTCCTCCGGATTGCGCTTCAACACGATATTAATAAACCCGGCATTGCCCTGAGCATCCAGGTCAGCGGGGGGTGTGGTAATGAGTTCGATTTTCTGAATGTTGTCGGCATTCAAGCCCTCCAGGTATTGAAGCAAGGCGTTGGCGGGCACGTAATTGAGCTTCCCGTTAACCATGATATTCACCCCCTCCTTTCCGAGCAGTCCGACCGATCCGGCCGAGCGGTTAACAATCACCCCGGGAGAACGTTCCAGGACTTCCAGTGCCGTGGCGCCGGCGGTAGCCACCTGCTGGTCCAGATTGAGCACCAGGCGGTCGGTCTGTTTTTCAAAAACCGGCCTGGCGGCGGTCACTTCCACGGTCCGAAGCTGTAACCCACCCTCGGCCAGGGTGATTACCCCCAGGTTTTCCCGCTGTTTTTCGGCGTCCAACAAAAAGGGTGACGATCGGTAAGATTCATATCCCAAGCTGGAAATCGACACCTGGTACCGACCCGGACGGTCAACCCTCAGCTCGAATTGACCGTCGGGTCCGGTAGTCGTTCCGTTCACAAAGGCGCTATCCTTTGTCGTTTGCAGCACGACGTTGGCGTAGCCGAGAGTTGCCTCGTCGGCATCGGTCAGTTTTCCAACCACTATATATTGGGCGCCCAGTTCATTGAAGCAGAAAAGTAGAAATAAAATTAAACCCAGTCTAAAGCTCATATCATTTGCGGCATTGGTAAAACAATACACCGCAAGATGAGCGATTCGTTGCCCGGCCAACAGGTCAATTTTCACTTTCTACGGTTCATCTATAGCCTGCCAGGTCAGGATTCACAAATTTGGGTTTGGCAGACTATAACTGCCGGTATTGGCGGGCCGACTGACCGGTCATTTTCCGGAAGAACCGGTTGAAATTGGAGACATCGGAAAAATGTAGCTGATGAGCGATCTCACTTATGGTTTTATTGGAATACCGGACTTCTCTTTTGGCTTCCAGCAACAATCTCCGGTGAATGACCTGCAGAGCAGTTTGCGAGAGATGCTTTTTACACAGTGCATTGAGGTGATTGTGGCTGACGTTTAAGGCGGAAGCGTAATCCGCCACCCTCCGCCAGCCCCGGATATGCCGGTTGAGTAACCGCCGGAATTGCAAAATCACCGGATTGGTATCCAGTTTGGTTAGCCGGTGCTGCTCGCGGTACACCCGGTCGATCAAACTAATGGAATAATAAAGGAGGCTCCGGAAAATGTGGGAACTATCCCCCTTGAGTGTGCCGAGCTCTTGCTCCACCTCGTGGATGGCCCACAAACATTTTTCCAGATCCGCCTTTTGCAAATAAGTTACAATGGAGGGCCGGTTGTAATCGAATATCGCAAAGCGATTGAGAAAGACATCGTCGCGGAAATAATGCCTCTGGTC
>CAYWHT010000113.1:7279-9637 GCA_964458135.1 uncultured Saprospiraceae bacterium
CCTTCCATTGCCGCACCTGCGCGGGGAGGGTGACGATTACCGCGCCCCTTCTGTAGGGCGCTTCCTCCCCGTCCAGGCGATACACCCCACGCCCTGCGGTGATGACCAACACCTCATAAAAGGTAATGAAGTGCAAGGCATCGGAAAGCACGAATCCCTTCAGGGTTTCGATCCTTCCCAGATCGACTAGCAATTCTTTACCGTATTTATTTTTGAGGAAGTCGTAGCGTTGCATTCCCCTGAAATTGAGCTAAAAATGACCCGCTGCGGGCATGTTCTCCGGCGGTGTTAATCGCCCACATCCACCGAGCGGTAAGCTTCCAACACCGCCAATTCGCCCGCCTTCCCGTCTTGCGAGTTGCCGTGCTCCATGCCCAGTATACCCTCAAAGCCCTTTTCGTGGATATGCCGGAAAACATTGTGGTAGTTGATCTCCCCGGTAGTCGGCTCGTTGCGGCCGGGATTATCGCCGATCTGGAAGTAGCCGATTTCTTCCCAGGCCTTATCGATATTGGGAATGATGTTGCCCTCTTGGATTTGCTGGTGGTAAATATCGAACAGAATTTTACAGGAAGGACTATCGACCGCCCGGCAAATCTGGTAAGCCTGCGCGATTTTGGTCAGGAATAATCCGGGGTGGTTGTAAAAGTTGAGCGGCTCCAACACCATCACCAGGCCATGGGGTTCCAAAACCGCCGCAGCCTGCCTGAGCGATTCGACCAGATGGGCGGTTTGGTAGCCCGTATCCTGCCTAAGGTCGGCGGCGCCGGGCACCACCGTCATCCATTTGGCGTTGACCCGTTTGGCAACTTCCACACTTTCTTCGATTTCCTGTACAAAAGCTTCCCGCTGCCCGGTATCGCCACTGGTCAGGTTCGGCTTTTGCCAGGAAATGGTATGGGCTACGAATACGCCCATTTCGATGCCGAGGCGGGCCATCGTTTCGCCCATCTTTTTTTGCCTGTCGGCGGATCTGCCCTTCATGCCGTTGTCTTCGAAAGCGCGAAAGCCCTGATCAGCCATGAATTGCAGTTGATCGAGCGGGTCCTTTCCCGCATGGTGTTGAAACATGCCCAGGTGGGGGGCGAATTTTAGGTTGAAAGGCTCGGCGATGTAGGATGGGGCTATTGTTTTTGCACTTGCCGTGAGGCCGGTGGTCAACAATCCGGCTGCAGTGGTCCAGGCCGTATTTTGGATGAAACGTCTTCTATGCATAATTGGTTAGTCGTTGGTTGGATGAAAAAAATAAACCTGGATGCCGGCCTGCCGGGCCAACCGGCGGCCCTTTTCCGGCCCCAGCACGGAAATCGCGGAAGCGTAAGCATCCGCCCGCATCCCCGTTTTCGCGATGACGCTCACGGTAAGTTGGTCGGTGATGCCCAAACCGGTTTGGGGATTGATGATATGGGAATACCGTTGCCCCTCCCATTCCAGGAAACGGTAGCGGTCGCCGGAGGTGGCCAGGGCGGTGTTAGCCAGCAATTTGGACTGCCCGTCGGGTAAGCGGATTTTCCAACCTTCCTTACCGGCAGGCGGATCGCCAATGCACAAATCGCCGCCCAGGTCGATCAAATAGGTTGCTATACCCTTTTGTTGCAGCACCCTCGCCATACGATCACCGGTATATCCTTTTGCGATACCGCCGAAGTCCAGGAGCATGCCTTCCTTTTGGCAGCCGACGCTTTGGTTTTCCGCATTCAAGTGGAGTAAATCAAAGCCTACTAGCGCCCTGGCCGCTTCCAGCTTTTCGTCCTCGGGGAATGTTTTGCGTTGAAATGCCCGCCGCCACAATTTAGCCAGGGGGCCAATGGTAATATCAAATGCTCCATCCGATTGCCGCCACAATTTTTGGGTAAACAACAACACTTCCCATAGCGGCGGACTGACCGGCGCCATTTTGCCATCAACCGCCCGGCGGGTTAACCGGTTGATTTCACTGTTCGCCTCGTAATTGCTAAAAATCCGGTTCATAGCATCCGCTTCGGCGAAGGCCGCCTCCGCCGCCCCCTGCGCCTTTGCCGAATCCGGCGCGTAAAGCACGATCCGGAAAGTCGTGCCCATCTTCGCCGCCTCGAAGACGTACCGGCCGGCTTCCTGTGCATCTACGGAGATTACAGCCAAGCACCAGAACAATCCAATTATTTTGACTTTAAATGGCATGGCTTTCCCTTTATCGGCTTTCACCGCAGCGGAAACATGACCGGCGGCACATCCGACTTTTTTGAATCCAAAATCCAAAATCCAAAATCCAAAATCTAGAATCCAAAATCCAAAATCTTTACCCGGCCGACGAAGGAGGACGGCAAAATCCAAAATCCAAAATCCAAAATCTTTACCCGGCCGACGAAGGAGGACGGG
>CAYWHT010000114.1:0-9602 GCA_964458135.1 uncultured Saprospiraceae bacterium
AAGCTAAAAAGAGCAAGTCAGAATTCACAAATTTTGGGTTGTCAGACTATAACTTATTTTTGCTGGGAAGCAGATCTCAGCAGCGCCAAACATTGGCAGCCCTTGGTTTTCGGTTGATCCACGAATCGCCAAGCCGTGGACCTGCAAGCTGTAATTTCCATTTATAGTCTGCCAAGTCAGTATTCACAAATTTCGGGTTGGCGGGCTATAACTCGCAATTTGCATTGTCAGTTGTTAATGGGACGAACAGCACCCGAAGGGCAAAGCCGGACTATCCTGCCAGCCACTGTACGATCACGCCCAAGACGATAAACGCGACGATCCCCAGCACGAGGTAGTTTTTGGCGCGGTGCAGCGGGCCGGGGCGGTTGCAATTACAATTATCGCAGCACTGTTTCATAAATTTCTTGTTGATCCCCTCTTCAATTGCGTATATTACAGTACTTCCAAAGTTATTTCAAATCCATCTTTTCATGCAAATTAATCGAGTGTTCATTTTTTTACTGGTCGCCGGCCCGCTGCTTTTCGGTTTGCCGGCCTGCCAGCCCGGGGAAGCTACGGCCGAAGCCGAAATCCTCTGGGATGATTGGGGCGTTCCCCACATTTACGCCCAAAATAATGATGATCTTTTTTATTCCTTCGGCTGGGCGCAAATGCATAACCACGGCAATCTGATACTGCGGCTCTACGCCCGCAGTAGCGGACGGGCGGCGGAATTATTCGGCGAAAGCCAGATCCAAAACGACCAATTGATTCACGGATTGGGCTTTCCGGAGGTCGCCGCGGATTGGCTCAATCAGTATTCGGAAGATTTCCGGGGCCATCTGCAAGCCTTCACTAGCGGGCTCAACGATTACGCTGCCGACCACCCGGAAGCGATCGACTCTACGCTCCGCCCTATGCTCCCCCTCGACGAAAAGCAGGTGGTGATGCACGGCCTGTTCGTCATCTACACCCGTTTTGTGGCGGGTAGCCAACTCAGCAGTGGCGTGCGGTGGGCGCAGCGCGGCTCCAACACTTACGCCATCGGTCCTTCCCGTTCCGCCAACGGCAACACGATGCTGGTCCAAAACCCGCACTTGCCGTGGAACGGGGAATTTACCTGGATAGAAGCCCATCTCAACACCCCGGAGCTCAACCTCTATGGGGCCACCCTGGTCGGGTTGCCCGTGCTGGGCATCGCCTTTAACGAAAACCTGGGATGGTCACACACCAACAATACGATCGACCCGGCTGATCTTTATCTGCTCGAATTGCAAGACGACGGCTACCTCTACGACGGTGAGGTACGCGCTTTTGAACAACGCACCGACACCATTCAAGTCAAGACGGAGGACGGCCTGTCAGCACGGCCGATCACCTCCCTGCGTTCGGTGCACGGGCCCGTTATCGGACGGCGCGGCGAGCAGGCGGTCGCCCTGCGGTTGCCCCCGATGGACCGCCCCCATCAAGTTCAGCAATGGTGGGAAATGGGCAAGGCTTCCAACTTCGAAGAATTTGAAGCCGCCATCCAAAAACTTCAGATTCCCTTCTTCAACATCATGTACGCCGACCGGGAGGACAACATTTTTTACATGTTCAACGGCCACGTACCCCGGCGACCGGAAAACGGCTGGGGTTTTTGGAGCGGTCTTATTCCGGGAGATACTTCCCGCTATTTGTGGGAGGACATATTGACCTACGAGGAGCTCCCAAAAGTTAAAAATCCGGCTTCCGGCTTCTTGCAGAACGCCAACGATCCCCCCTGGACGTCTACCTTCCCGCGGGTTTTATCTCCCGAAGATTTTCCGGCCTACCTGGCGCCGGTTGAAATGGGTTTCCGGCCCCAGCGGGCCGTACGCATGGCCGCGGAGGATACTTCCATCACCTACGCTGAACTAATCGATTACAAGCTATCCACCCGCATGGAACTGGCCGACCGGCTGCTCGATGACTTGCTGATCGCTGCGGAAGCTTACGGCTCCGATTTGGGCCGGCAAGCGGCCACCGTATTGGAAGCATGGGATCGCCAGGCCGATGCGGATAGTCGCGGCGCCGCCCTTTTTGTCCTTTGGGAACAAAAATGGAATTCCTGGAATCCCGGTAACTACGAAGAACAATGGTCGCTGGCCAAAGCCCGTCAAACCCCCGACGGCCTAGCCGATCCGGAAAGCGCCGTACGCGCTCTGGAGGCCGCCGCTGAGGAGCTACAATCCAATTTCGGCGCCCTGGATGTGCCTTACGGCGAATTGCTGCGCCTGCAGAGAGGAGCCTATGACCTGCCGGGCAACGGCGCCAATGGTTCTACCGGTATTTTCCGGGTAACCTGGGGCTCGCAGGGTGACGATGGGAAGTATTACGCGAGCGGGGGCGATTCCTGGGTCGGTCTAATCGAATTTGCCGATAGCGTGCGGGCGAAAGTGTTGCTTAGTTACGGCAATGCCTCTAACCCGCAATCTCCTCACTACGGAGACCAGCTAGAGTTATATTCCCAAAAATCATTGCGAGACGCCCGGTTTTACCGGGAGGATGTGGAGCCGCACGTAGAATGGAGCGTACGGTTGGTGAGCGGGGAAATGATAGCGGATCAATAATGTTGAATGTTGAACGGTGGGTGTGTTCCACCGTTCAACATTCAACACTAATTCAGTTTACCGGCCGCCCTGCAGCTGGTTGATGCGATATTCCGCCTGCTTGGCGTAGTCTCCTTCTTTGACCATTTGGTAAGCCTGAATAGCTTCGTCGGTTCTTCCCAGACCCTCCAGTCCAATACCTTTGGCCAGGTAGTACTTATCCTGAACTTCTTCAGCGGTTTCAATGGCTTTCTCAGCGTGTTCCAGCCCTTTTCCGGGGTTGCCGGCGTCATTATGGGCATTGGCCATGTAGTAATGCACGTTGGCGTTTTCGTGATGCTCGAGATAGGTATTGCCGTATTGGATAGCGGCCTCGAGATTATCATTATTGTAAGCCTCGAGCACCATATTGGAAGCGTAGCGGTAATACTTATCGGCCTTAGTGGAAACTTCCGGTTTGGAGGATTTTTCGGTGAGTTCAGCTGTCTTGAGGAAAGACTCGATGGCGGCTTCTACTTTACCTGCTCCTTCCAGGGCTTGTGAGCGCCCCAGGTGATTTTGGTAATAGTTGGGCATCATTTCGATCCCCTTGTCATAGACCTCCACCGCAGCCTCATAATCTTCCGCCTTACGGAGCTTGCCACCGTAGGCATAGGCTGACTTGGCGCCTACGATATTGGCTTTGCGGATAATTTCCTTATCGGCTTCCGGATCCGCTTTTTCCAGGACTTTTTCCATTGCCGAAAGGGCTTCCTTGTATTCGCCGGAAGTAGCTTTCTTGTAGCCGTCATTGAACATTTTAGCAAGAGAAACCTCTTCTTGGGCGTAAAGCCCAACCGACAGGCCCAGAAGCATAACAGTCGTTAAATATAAGATTCGTTTCGCCATCTTTGATAGAGCATTTTTTATTAACAAAACCCAAAAATATTATCTCTTTTTTAAAATAAAAAATCGAATCCTGTAGGTCGTATTGCCAATCAACAAAATTTAGATTTCGTTAACTTCGCCTGACAGGATGATTTTCTCCTGACAATTCAATGGATTTGACGGAGAATTGTTCAACGGGAGGCGAGAAGGGCGGAAAAGTAGGTAGTAGAATATCGGGATTTTACCCTTTGGCCTGCCAATGACCATCTATGGAGCCTTCCTTCACCATTTTTTACTCAAGAGTAGGGCCCCTGCATCCCACTCTTGAATAAAAAATGGTTTTGTGAGCACAAAAGGGCAGGCTACGCTTTAATCAAGCCCTTTATCTTCAAAACGCACCGCCCCTCTAATTCCGCAAATGGGTTGCAAAAAAAATTCCCTAATTTGGTGGAAAGCCTTTGATGATGGTCGTATCCCTCTTTAGAACAAATATGCAATGGCTCAAACTGAATTTTCCAAACTAAATCACTCCCTTATGCCTTCCTTCAGTCGCAGAGAATGGTTACGCAAAGCCGGTATGGCCGGCACCCTCGCCCTGGTCGGCGGCAATCAGATTATCGCCCGCACCGCCCGGGATGTAGCCGGATCACCACAGCCCGCCTTGTGGCCTACGCCCGGGGCGCCCATTCGCCTCAGCTCCAACGAAAACCCTTATGGCCCCTCGCCCAAAGTGCGGGAAGCCATCTCTTCAGCCTTCGACATGGCCTGCCGGTATCCTTATGCTTACAGCGAAGAGCTGCGGAAAATGCTGGCGGAGAAAGAAGGGGTCTCCCCCGACCACATTATGCTAACGGCCGGATCTACCGAAGGGCTGCGTTTGGCCGGCATGATTTACGGTTCGGACGGCCGGGAAGTCATTGCCGCCGATCCTACCTTCCAAACCCTGATGCGCTACGCCAAGAAGTTTGGCGCCCATATCCACCGCATTCCGGTTACCGACGACCTCAAACACGACCTGCCCGCCATGGCCCGTAAGATCAATGCCAGCACGGGCATGGTATACGTATGCAATCCCAACAACCCCACCGGCGCCATTGTAGACGAATCGGAGCTGCAGGACTTCTGCGCTTCCGCCGCCCGGCGCACGCTGGTTTTTGTCGACGAAGCCTACATCGACTATATCGAAGAACCCGGCTATCCGAGCATGGTCAGTCTGGTGAAACAGGATGCCGACCTGGTGGTGGCGCGCACCTTTTCCAAGGTTTACGGGCTGGCCGGCATGCGGATCGGCTACCTGATCGCCCGCCCCGACATTATCGAAAAGCTGGCGGACCGGATGGTGGCCTTTACGAATACCCCCGCACTGATCGCCGCCCAGGCGGCCTTAACCGATAAAGAATTCCACAGCTTTAGCCTGAAAAAGAACCGAAGCTGCAAAAAGATGATTTACGAAACGCTCGACGGTCTGGGCTTAAACTACGTACGATCCCACACCAACTTTGTCTTCTTTGAATCCGGAAGGGAAATCAGCAGTTTGCAAAACGATATGATAGCCCAGGGCGTCAAAATCGGCCGCCCATTCCCGCCCTTGACCCAATGGTGCCGGATCAGTACCGGAAAAACCGAAGAAGTGGAAGCGTTTTGTCGTGGGTTGAAATCGGTGATGGGATAAATGTGGGTGGTTGGATGTATGAATGGAAAGAGGGGAGCTTTTCGTGAAATTCCTAAATTAGCCGGCGAGTAACCAAACACGTATTATGTTAAATCGAATGCTTATTTTTTTGGCGTTAGCCCTGATGAGTTGGCCGGTTTTCGCCCAAACGCCTATTCGCTATACCGTCGACCTCAGTGGAGCGGAACAGCACGAATTGATGGTCACCATTGAATTTACCTCGGCGCCCGATCAGGTTTTGCAAGTGCGGATGCCGCGAGCTTCCCCGGGGCGCTACGCCCTGCACAACTTTGCAAAAAACGTGTATGGGGTGCAGGCTTTCGATCGGAATGGCAAGCCGTTGGAAGTGTACCGGGCTACTCCCCACCAATGGAACGTAGCCGGCCACGAGGGGTACGTTCGCTTCCGGTACAATTTGTACGGCAATCATGCCGACGGCACCTACTCGGGTATCGACAACCGCAAGGCGCACCTCAACATGCCCGCAACTTTCGCTTACGGGGTCGGTATGGAGGGGCGTCCCGTAGAGCTGCAGTTCGATCTGGAAGATTTTCCGGATTGGACGGTGGCTACTCAACTCAAGCAATTGGCCGCCGACCGCTACCGGGCCCCCGATTATTACTATTTCTACGACAGCCCGACCATTATCGGGGATTTCGACCGCATTAACTGGACGGTTACCTCCGGTAGCCGCACTGACACCATCGAGTTGGCCATACTTCAGGAGGGGACGCGGGAAGCGTTTGAACAATACGCCGAATGGACCCGGCGCATCGTGGCGGAGCAGCAAGCCGTCTTTGGCGAGTTGCCGGCTTACGATTACGGGAAGTATACTTTTTTACTCAGCTATAACCCCTACGTTTACGGCGATGGCATGGAGCACCGCAACTCCACTATTTGCACCAGCCGTGGCAACCTGGCCAATGATGCCGACCGGTTGATCGGTACGGTTTCTCACGAATTTTTTCACTGCTGGAACGTCGAGCGGCTGCGCCCCCAATCGCTGGAACCTTTTGATTTCGATCGGGCCAATATGTCGGGGGCCCTTTGGTTCGCCGAAGGGTTCACCTCCTATTATGATGACCTGATCCTCTGCCGGGCGGGCATTCGTAGCCCGGAAGAATACATTCGCGAACTCAACGGCACGCTCAACTACGTCATTAACTCTCCGGGACGCCAATACCGCAGCCCCGTGCAAATGAGCTACTACGCGCCCTTTACCGATGCGGCCACCGCCATCGACGAGGATAACGAAACCAATACCTTCGTCAGCTATTACTCCTACGGCGCCGTCATCGGGCTGGCGTTGGACTTAAGTCTGCGCACTCAATTGGACGATCTCACGCTCGATGACTATATGCAGCACTTGTGGCAACAGTATGGCGCTACCGAAGTCCCTTACCAGCTGACCGATCTCGAACGAGCACTGGGGGAGATTACCCAAGACCCCAGATTTGCCGAGTTATTCTTCGACCAATATGTTTATCACAGCAACTTGCCGGACTTGAAAGCCTTGTTGCAAGCCTTTGGTGTACGGCTCGATTACGCCCACCCGGACCAGCCCGGCCTCTATGGCCTGAGGGTTGAAATGACGGACGCGGGAGCGGCGATCAAAAGCCGCATTCCCAAGAATAATCCACTTTACGAAGCGGGCGTCACTCGAGGAGACACCTTGTTATTCATCGATGACACCCGGATGGAAAGTGGCGTAGATCTGACCTCTTTGATGAAGATCGGCCTTACCTACACGGTTCGGTATCGCCAGAACGGCAAAGAAAAAACGGGGCGGTTTACCGCACAACAGGATCCTACCCTAAAGATTAGCCTGATGCCCAACCCCAGCCCGGAAGCCCTGGAACGTCGGCAACAGTGGTTAAGCTCCAAACGGTAACCCTTCTTAGAGCTTGTCGGGCGTTTGCTTTTGATGCCGAAAATGACCAGATTTGGGTGCTCCCGAAGCACTAGCTTCGGGCACTAACCTGGATTATGCATGGGTTCTTCGTCACGAGAAGCCAAAATGCCGGCCCTGTGAAATACCGCAGGTAAAGCTCCGCTTCATTTCACAGGGGCTTCGCAATAGATGAGTTCATGTATAATCCGGGTTAATACACTACAAATTCCATTTAGCTATGCACCGGATTTTTTTATTGGCCCTGAGCCTGTTTGCACTGGATGAGCTAATCGCCCAGGAGCGGGTGACCATTGAGGCCTTACGGGATTTACCCAATGTTGGGGCGCCCGTTCTGGCCCCCGATGGAGAAGGTTTTCTCTACCAACTCACCCAAACGAATAGCGAGGCCGATCGGCGGCTCACCACCCTCTACTATTTTGACCTGGAATCTAAGCGGCGCACCCGCCTGACCCAGGATGTGAGTACGGTGCGCTGGTCACCCGACGGCGAGTACATTACTTTCTTCGGCACCTACGGCGGCAAGTATGGATTGTACAAGGCCGAGCTCAAACGACGGGGCAAAAAAGCATCGATGGAATCACCGTTCTTGCTTACCCCCCTGCGGCAGAGCAATCATTTTCTCGGACACGCAACCCGCAAAGACTACGCCTGGAGCCCGGACGGACGGCACATCGCCTTCGTAGCGGCCGATGTAGCAAGCTGCCGGGAACGGGAAAATCCCAATGACCCGCTGGTGGTGGAGCGCGTTCATTACAAATCCCGAACTGCTTTTTCCGACCAATGCCTCACCCGCATTTATCTGATGGATGCCGAGGGCCGCAACGAACGCATCCTAACGGAAGGCGACTACGACAGCCATTCTCTCAGTTGGTCGGCTGACAGCCGGTACGTATGCTTCCTCAGCAACCGGACGCAAGATCCGGATAACAATTATAATAATGACCTCTGGAAAATCGACATCGAAAGCAAGGAGGTAACGGCACTTACCCAAAGCGTAGGCACCGAACACGATCCCCGCTGGTCTCCAAGTGGTAACCGCATTGCTTTTCCCGCCACCGTCCGCCCGGTCAATACGCGCGATAGCTCCCCGGAAAACACCCATATTTACACCATTGATCCGGAGGGGAAAAAGCGGCAGCACCTCACCGCCTCCCTCGATCGCCGGGCCCGCAATCCGCAATGGCATCCCGGCGGGGAATGGTTGTACTTTACCATCCGCCACGAGGGGCGTAATTGTTTGTACCGGGTAAAAAAAGGTACGGAGCCCGAATCCGTTATTTGCAAGGCAGGCATGGTCGGACAATTTCAGTTGGGGGACGATCAGCTCATCTATACTTTCCAGGCCCCAGGCCAGCCCGCCGAAATATTCCGCGCAAAACCCGACGGAAGCGAAATCGTTCAACTCACTTTCGAAAGTTCCGTCTGGCGGGGCAAATATCAACTCGCCCAGGTGGAAGATTTCTGGTTCCACTCCTACGACGGCGCCCGGGTGCATGGCTTTGTAGCCTACCCCAAGAACCGGACCGCCGGAGAGCGCCTGCCCGTCATCCACCGCATTCACGGCGGCCCCCACGGCATGTACGGCTTTTCTTTCAGCGATTTTAACGAATTGCTGATCGGCGCCGGCTACGCAGTCGTTTACCTCAACCCACGCGGCTCCACCGGCTACGGGCAAGGCTTTGCCGACGGCACTTACCAGGCCTGGGGTGGCGGCGATTACCGCGACCTCATGGCGGGGCTCGATACGGCCCTGGCGCGCTTTGATTTTCTGGACGCCGAACGCCTCGGCGTCACGGGCGGTTCCTACGGAGGGTTTATGACCAACTGGGTAATCACCCAAACCGATCGCTACCGGGCCGCCGCCACCGCAGCCTCCGTCAGCAACCTGGTCTCTTTTTACGGTACTTCTCTCTATCAATTGCTTATCGAAACCGAATTCCACGGCGCCCCCTGGAATAATTATGACTTGCTCTGGCACTTTTCACCCCGGGCGCACGTCAAAGGCGTGCAAACCCCCACCCTGCTCCTGCACGGCGAAGACGACCAGGACGTACCCATCACCCAGGCCGAAGAATTTTTTATCGCCCTGAAAAAACAAGGAGTTCCAACCCGCTTCGTCCGCTACCCGAACGAGGGGCACGGCATCCGGCAACCCCGGCACCGGGAGCATTATTACCGGGAGATTTTAGAGTGGATGGAAAAGTATTTGCTGAAGGGTTGATGCGTCAAGTGGTTGACTCCTTACCAGGTAGGAAGCGCTGGTGCAACCGGACGATCGCAGCTCGCGGGCAAGGCTAAGCAGAATTGCCTCAAGGACAATGACCAAATAGCCCGGGCAGCGCCTTGGGAAACAGGGAGGTCAGCCGAATTTGAGCCCCGTAAGAACGCAACGGAAAAATGGATTTTGCCTTAGGGATTGCATAAAAATAAGTTACTCAGAATAGAGGAAGTTATTTTGTGCGCTAACAAGGCAAAAAACGTAACCATAGTGGAGCTACGGTGAGGCTTTTTAACGCAGTTAGCGTGCAAAAGAACGAGTCTAGAGGGCGCAAACCAAATTGTCGCAACAGCAAGAATGATTGCAATTGGCTTATAGTCT
>CAYWHT010000115.1:0-4509 GCA_964458135.1 uncultured Saprospiraceae bacterium
GGGGTAGTAGCGTGATTCTTATGTTCTCAATGGGAAAACTTCGTGGGTTAGGGAAAACCCTGCGCTTTCAGTTAGCTACGGAAAAGCATGGTGTTTTTGTGGAAGCGCGGGTAAAATACGGGCTACCGAAGCTTTTGGGACGTTAAAGCGTATCGATAATCGGTTTCGGGAAGAGATAATTTGACCTGGCAACCTTTTTAAGAGTCATTTCTGCCTGATCTTGTGGCAAATGTATCAATTTATTCCCCAATAATCAATGCAGTTGGAGGACAAATGTTACATATTTATCCCTCTTATGAATACTCATTTCATGTATTCGGCCAACCCTTCCAACCGATCGTAGAATTCCCGGCCGTATTTGCGCACGAGCGCCTCTTTAACAAAGCGAAAAACCGGCGTCTTCAATTCGGCGCCTAAGGTGCAGGCGGCCGAACAAATTTCCCAGCGGTCGTACTGTACTGTTTCGAATCCTTGCTGGCGATTGGGCTTTACCCGAACCGGGTAGAGATGACAGGAAAGGGGTTTGCGGAAATCTGTAACCCCGTCCCGGAAAGCTTTTTCGACGCCACAGCGCGCCACGCCTCCTTTATCGTAGGTCAGATAAGCACAGGCGCCGTTTTCCAGCAGCGGTGTTCCGTAGTCTTTGGGTTCTTTGTAGTAAGTATACAAGCCCTGCCGTTCGATGGTCTCCCGCCCTTCCGGCGTCAGATAGGGCGCGATATCGGAATAGATTTCCTCCAGGACGTGCAGTTCGTGGGTTTCCAGGGGCGCGCCCCAGTCGCCCTCCCAGCAACAAGCTCCTTTACAAGCACGGAGGTTACAGGTAAACTGCTCCTCTAACAGATCGTCGTCAATTATTACGTTGTCAATGATTAGCATACGAATGATTTTGCTGCCGGGCAGACCGCTTTTTACGGAATTAAAGGCCCGGGTTCAAGGCCGCTATTGGTGAGCAACTCGATTTGTTTTTTAAAAGGTTCCCCTCCGATGTAAAAATACCAAAATGATGGGATCTTTCTTTCGGGACGGCAGTTCAGCCGGCAGGATTATACTTTTTTAGCCGGAAACCCCTAAATTTAGAGTTAACATAAAGTCTGGCGTTGCGGAAACAATTAACCAACGAGAATCCTCTTAAATTAGAGGCTGAATCAAATACATTCCTAATCAATCGCATAATCAAACAAATTAATGGATCCTCTCAAACAAAAATTTAGCGAGAAATCTTCTGCGTTGCGCGACGAAATCAAGTCCATCCTCAAAGAACACGGCGACAAGAAAACGGACGAAGTCAGCTTGAAGCAAATTTTCGGGGGCGCCCGCGGCATCAAGATGATGCTATGGGAAACCTCGGAGCTCGACCCCATCGAAGGGATTCGTTTCCGGGGGTATTCGATTCCGGAACTGCGCGAAAAGCTGCCCAAAGGCCTGGGGGGTAAGGAGCCCCGGCCGGAAGGGCTGTTTTGGCTTATGCTGGTGGGAGATATTCCCACGGTGGAGCAGGTCGATTGGCTGACGGATCAATGGACGAGCCGCATGAATGTGCCGCAACACACTTTTAAGGTGCTGGACAACATGCCGGTCCAAACCCATCCCATGACCCAATTTATCGTGGCCATCACTTCCATGCAGACCACCAGCATTTTTTCGCATCGCTACGGGGAAGGCATGCAGAAATCCGATTATTGGGACGCGACTTACGAGGATGCCATGAATCTCATCTCCCGCCTACCCCGCATCGCCGCTTACATTTACCGCCGCACCTACCACGATGGCAAGCACATCGCCCCCGATATCTCCCTGGACTGGGCCGGCAACTTTGCCCACATGTTGGGGGTGGTGGAAGACGACATCTTCAAGAGTCTCATGCGCTTGTACATGACGATCCATGCCGACCACGAGGGTGGTAATGCCTCGGCCCATACGACGCACCTGGTGGGCTCGACGCTTAGCGATCCCTACCTTTCATTGGCGGGCGGCATGAATGCCTTGGCCGGCCCGCTGCACGGCCTGGCCAACCAGGAAGTCATCAAGTGGATTTTCAAGATGTTGGACGCGCTCGGCACCCGCCAACCCTCGACCAAGCAGATCTCGGATTACGTGCACAGCACCCTCTCCTCGGGCCAGGTTATTCCCGGATACGGACACGCCGTGCTGCGCCGCCCCGATCCGCGTTTTATGGCCCAAAAGGCTTTCGCCGAAACCCACCTCAAAGACAGCGAGATCGTCAATGTGGTCTGGAAAATCTTCGAAGTCGTGCCCGACATTCTCAAAGGGCTCGGCAAGGTGAAAAACCCCTGGCCCAACGTCGACGCCCACTCGGGCGCCATTCTCGTGCATTACGGCCTGGTGGAATATAGTTTTTACACCGTGTTGTTTGGCGTATCGCGCGCCCTGGGCGTCCTTTCCGCGCTATGCTGGTCAAGAGCGCTCGGATTGCCGCTGGAGCGACCCAAATCGGTGACTTCCGAATGGGTGAAGCAATTCCTTTCCGAACATCCCGAAGAGGTGGGCAAGGCAAAATAAGAACGATCACCGGACAAGGTAGACGAACTGCGGTTTGCCCCCTCGCAAATCGCAGTTTCTATTTACCGGTAAATTCTAAAGGAGCAAATTTTTTTAAGCCGCAAAATCCCTTAATTTTGGGCTTCTTGGTTATTTTCATCTAACAAAAGCTATTTCCAAAAACCATGGAATTTCCCGAAAATTTAAAATATACGGAGGAGCACGAATGGGTGCGCCTGGAAGAGGGTAATATCGCCTACGTCGGCATTACCGATTTTGCACAAAGCGAGCTGGACGAACTGGTCTACGTAGAAGTGGAAACTATCGAGGAAGAGCTCGGCTCCGGCGAGGTGTTCGGCACGGTGGAGGCCGTCAAAACCACCTCCGATCTCTTTATGCCCGTAGCGGGCAAAGTACTGGAATTTAACGCGCAACTCGACGAAACGGAAGGCGACGACCCCACCCTCGTCAACCGGGACCCCTACGGCGAAGGCTGGATCATCAAAATGGAAGTGTCCGACCCCTCCGAGCTCGACAACCTGATGGATGCTCAGGCCTACCAGGAGATGGTCAGCTAACCGGTTGTTTCTTTGATGGAGAAGCCGGCGCAAATTTTTTTAAATATTTTTTACCTCTTCACACCAAAAACAAACGGCGCTGCATCTCATTAAAAGTATAAAAGCTCTTTGGAAATCTTTCTGGCCGGCAGTGCTTTGGAGTCTAATCATTTTATACCTCTCCGCAGCCTCCGGTCTTCCGGGTACGAGCCAGTTTCCGAGTTTTCCCGGCGCCGACAAAGCGGCCCACGCCCTGGTCTACGCGCTACTAGCCGTTTTGCTGTGGATGGGGTTTAAGCGATGGAGCCCCGGGAAACGCTCCCACACCGTTTTGGGTATTACCGCCCTCTACGGGCTGGGCATGGAAATCATGCAAAATTTCTTTTTCCCGGAGCGTCATTTTGAACTCCTCGATATTGTTGCTAATATTATAGGCGCAGTACTCGGATTGTTAAGTATTAAATTTTTCTCAAAATAAACCTTGTCAGTATGGGAATTGATCTCTCCGTAACTGGCAGCACGCTTTTGATTTCGATCGGCGTTATCGTGTTGCTCATTCTCGTGATGATTTTATTATTGCGACGCCTCTACGCCAAGCGATCGGAAAGCGGGCTAGCCAGCCAAGCAGCAGGCCAGGCGAGCAAGTCGCCGCTCGAGGAGCGCGCTAAGTACCGTAAAGCAGATGTGTTCAAGCACAGCGGTACTTTCTTTAACCTCGGTCTCGCCCTCGCCGTAGGTATTACCGTGCTGGCGTTTAGCTGGACCCAATACGAGGAAAAAGTAAATATCCCTGAAAACGCCCTCGAAATTCCCGAGGAAATTCAGGTAGAGCCGCCTCGTACCGCTGAACCGCCGCCACCGCCACCACCACCGCCGCCACCAAAAATTGAAGAGGTGCCGGAAGAAGAATTGCTCGAGGAAGAGGAAGTGGAATTCGAAGACATGTCGATCGACGAAGAAACGGTCGTCGAAGCACCTCCGCCAAAAGAGGAAGCCGCGCCTCCGCCACCGCCTCCGCCGCCACCGGAGCCCAAAACGGAAGAGATTTTTAAAGTGGTGGAACAAATGCCGCGCTTCCCGGGCTGTGAGGATAAAGACATCCCCGATGCGGAGAAGAAGAGTTGTGCAGAAAAGAAGATGCTGGAGTTCATCTACAAGAACATTGACTATCCGGCCATCGCGCGCGAAAATGGCGTCGAAGGCACGGTAGTCGTCCAGTTCGTTGTCGAAAAAGACGGCTCCATCCAGAATGCCCGCGTTGTGCGGGACATCGGCGCCCAGTGTGGCCAAGAGGCTCTGCGGGTCGTCAACCTGATGAACGACAAAGGCATTCAGTGGATCCCCGGCAGGCAGCGCGGACGCCCGGTACGCGTGCAGTTTAACCTGCCGATCCGGTTTAAGCTCGAGTAGACGACACCTCCACCTTATTATTGCTCCAAAACGGCTGATC
>CAYWHT010000115.1:4519-9552 GCA_964458135.1 uncultured Saprospiraceae bacterium
CTTCCGAGAGCATCAGCCGTTTTATGTTTTAGAAAGACGCAAGCCGGGCGCCTTCGCAACAACTTTTCCCCCAGAATTTGCGTTTTTTCTTCTGGAACTGCTAAAGTTTTTACATATGCGCATTGGATTAATTTTGCTCTTTCTACTCCCGGCTATCTGGCTCAACGGCCAAAATGCCCGCCTCGCTCAGCAATACTTTCAGGACGGTGAATACGAAAAAGCCTCAGCACTCTACGAACGACTCTACCTCCAGAGCAATCGCAACGACTTTTACTTCGACCGATACATCGAATGCCTGCTCGCCCTGGAAGATTACGATGAAGCCGAAAAGGTCGTCCGCCGGCAAATTAAAGACGAGCCCCGCAACGTTCGCTTGTACGTAACTTACGGCAAGTTGTACGAACGGCAAAGCCTTATCGAAAAAGCCGAAGAACAATACCAACGGGCCATCGACAACCTCCCGCGCGAACGATACGCCGTCATCCGGCTGGCCAACGCCTTCTCTTCCCTGACCAAATACGATCTCGCCATACAGACCTACGAGAAGGGGGCCGATATTCTCAAGGATGAATACATGTTCAGCTATTTTCTGGGAGACCTCCATCGCCGTAAAGGCAATATTCCCAAAATGATCGAATACTACCTCAACAGTTTGGAAGCCAATCCCGGCAGGCTCGAAAATCTCAAGACCGCTTTCCAACGCTACCTGAGTTCCGATGAAGACTACCGCGAATTGCAAAAACAGCTTTACACCCGTATTCAGGATAAAAATAACGCCGTTTACTATCCCGAACTGCTCACCTGGGTATTCATCCAACAAAATGACTATGCCAATGCGCTGCGGCAAGTCAGAGCACTGGACCGCCGGCTGAAAGAAAACGGCATCCGGGTCTACCAACTCGCCGAAATTGCCGCCAACGCCAACGACTTCGATACCGCCATCAAAGCCTACGAATACCTCGTAGAAAACAA
Organism: uncultured Saprospiraceae bacterium; assembly: GCA_964458135.1. Taxonomy (GTDB): domain Bacteria; phylum Bacteroidota; class Bacteroidia; order Chitinophagales; family Saprospiraceae; genus CAYWHT01. The sequence continues at coordinate 5,492 of CAYWHT010000115.1, forward strand.
AGGACGCAACTCCACCTTCTATCTCGAAGCCAAACGCGAAGCCCTGCGCGTAAGGCGCAAAAAAATCGTGGAGGGATACCGCTACACCCAGGAGGAACTCCGCGAGCTCGAAAAACAATACGTGGAATTTCTCGACGAATTCGGCCGCAGCAAAAACACCGCCGGCATCATCCTGGAATTAGCCAAATTGGAAGCCTTCTACATCAATGATCTCGACCGCTCAATCGAACTGCTCAGCGAAATGATCGATTACCCCAATATCGAGCCCCGGCTGCAGGCGGAAGGCAAACTCAATCTGGCGGATTTCTACCTGATGAACGGAGAAGTTTGGGAAGCCACGCTGCTCTACTCCCAAGTCGACAAAGCCTTCAAAGAAGACGCCCTGGGGCACGAAGCCCGTTACCGCAACGCTAAGCTTTCTTACTATACCGGAGATTTTCAGTGGGCCCAAGCGCAATTCGACGTGCTAAAAGCTTCCACTTCCAAGCTCATCGCCAATGACGCCCTCGATCTTTCGGTTTTCATCATGGATATTATGGGACTGGACAGTACCGCCACCGCCCTAAACTACTACGCGAAGGCCGACTTGCTCATCTTCCAAAACCGCTTTGAGGAGGCCTTCCGCAAAATCGACACCCTGATGCAGCAGTTTCCAGAGCATTCCCTGCAGGATGACGTACTTTACCTCCGGGCCAAGGTGCACAAGAAACGCCGGGAATACCAAAAAATGGCCGACGCCCTCCAACGCATCGTCGATAACTATGCCGACGGCATCCGGGCGGATAACGCCCTTTTCCAACTGGCGGAACTCTACGAAACTATCCTCAACAATCCAGAAAAGGCCAAATCGCTTTACGAAACCCTCTTTATCGATTATTCCGGCAGCACCCTCGCCGTGGAGGCCCGTAAACGCTACCGCATCCTCCGGGGAGATACGATACAGTAGTTACTCCTTAACCCGTTGAATCAATTAAAAAACCGCAAAGCGGCTGTTAGCTGCTTTGCGGTTTTTTAATTTTAAGCCGCCGCGAAGGGGAAGAAAAAAGGCTTACTTCAACTGCTTGTTGTCCGAATCGGTGAGTTTATGGCGCCCTTTGGCGCGCCGACGGGCCAAAACCTTCCTGCCGTTTTTCGTGCTCATGCGCTTGCGAAAACCGTGCTTATTGGCTCTTTTTCTCTTGGATGGTTGATAAGTCCGCTTCATTATTCCCGAGCTTTATTCTTTAGATTAAGGCGGACACCTAACCGTTTGGAAAAGCGTCCTTTTTAAGGTGGGGCAAAGGTAAGGCTATTTTGTATAATAATCAAAATAATGCCTCCGGTAATTAGGGAGCGGCGGAACGGCTTTTCGCGGGAATTAAATGGTCATAATGTCCTTTTCCTTGGCCTCCACCAGCTTATCCGCCTGATCGGAGTACTTGGAGGTCAGCCCTTGTACTTCTTCTTCTTTGCGCTTACCCGCGTCTTCGGGAAAACCCTCTTTAATGGCTTTTTTGATGCCATCCATCGCTTCGCGACGGGCATTTCGGACGCTGACTTTAGCTTCTTCTCCGAGTGATTTGGCGCGGCGAAACAAGTCTTTGCGCCGTTCTTCGGTAAGTTGGGGAATGTTGATGCGAACGACTTCACCGTCGTTCATTGGGGTAAGTCCCAAATTGGCCTCGAAGATGGCTTTTTCGATAGGACCGAGCATGGATTTTTCCCACGGTTGGATGACGAGGGTGCGGGAGTCGGAGGTCGTTACGTTGGCGACTTGTTGTAGCGGGGTCTGCGTTCCGTAGTAAGGTACGTCTATCCCAGAAACCATATCGGGACTGGCCTTGCCCGCCCGGATTTTGGCTAGTTCCCGCCGTAGGTGATCGATAGAGCTTTTCATGGCTTCTTCGGCCATTTCAACCTGCATATCAACATCTTCCATTTCCATGTTGCGAAAAATTTGGTGGTGCTAATCCTGTTGCTGACCCGCCCGCCCCAACCACCGGTATTTCGGAAAACTAACTTAATTCTCCGGTTAGGGCTTGGGCTTTTGCGAAAAAATCCCAATATGGGAAAAACCCTAAAGTACGCCAAAAACCGCTTTTTTCAAAGCCACGGGCGGTCAGACCACCACCCGGTCGTTCCAAAAACGCATGCAACGGCTGGATGGTGGCCTGTAATCCTTCCATTTTAATCATCCGTGGCGATGAAGTATCGCAGAATGAGATAAGCCAGCATGACCAGTGCGGACAGGGCGGCCGAGACGTAAGTCATCGCGGCCCAGTTGAGGGCGTCTTTGGCGCCGTCATATTCCGTGCCCCGCGCAACCCCACTGGAGTCGAGCCATTGCAGGGCGCGCTTACTCGCATCGAATTCCACCGGGACGGTTACCACGCTAAAGAGGGTGGTAATGGCAAAGGCAATGATGGTGATGAGCATGATCTGCGGCATGCTATTGATCGTTAGGAAAGCGATCAATAGCAGCCACTGCTGGGCCATAGCCGAAAACTGCACCACCGGCACCAGTGCCGAACGAACCTGCAGCATGCTGTACGCATTGGCGTGCTGAACGGCATGCCCGCATTCGTGGGCCGCAACTGCGGCCGCGGCGATACTGCGGCCGTTGAATACGTTCGGGCTCAAGGCAACGGTTTTTTTGGCCGGGTTGTAATGGTCGGTTAAAAAACCGCGGCCCTCCACGATTTGCACATCATTTATATTAAAATGCCGCAACATCGACTCGGCTACCTCCTGGCCACTCATGCCCGAGCGGAGCCCCATCTGACTGTATTTATTGAATTTGCTCTTCAGCTTGCGGCTGATGTAGAAACCCACCAGCGAAAACAAGCCGGCAATGGCGATGAAGCCATAGTATTCGAGAAATCCTCCCATGTTACCGTATTGTTTTTGTTTTCACCTGAATAACGCTACAAGGCGTATCTAGCTAATGAAAAGTTTAAAGTTTTGACGAAAGGATGATTGTTTATGACGAAGACTCCTAAATGGACGGCGACTGCAACTCTTGCGGAACTCCGCGCCGCCCCGCCAACAACTCAAAATTTTGAATGCTGACCTCTGAGACCACAACTGATCACTTCAACTCAATACAATCAAAACCCGTGTACGTCTGTAATACCCTGGGAATAACAATCGCATTGGGGTTTTGGTTGTTTTCCAGCAAGGCCGCCACCACCCGCGCCAGGGCCAGGGCGCTTCCGTTGAGGGTGTGAGCGAGTTTTTTCTTTTTGCCGTCGCGAAAGCGCAGCTGTAAGCGGTTGCTCTGGTAGGTCTCGAAATTGGATACCGAGCTAACTTCGAGCCAGCGTTTCTGAGCGGCGGAATACACTTCAAAATCATAGGTCAGCGCCGAAGTGAACCCCAGATCACCCCCGCAGAGCCGGACGATGCGGTTGGGCAACTCCAATTGATGCAATAAGCTGCTGACGTGCTCCACCATTTCCATGAGGGTGTCGTACGATTTTTCGGGATGCTGTATCTGCACGATTTCCACCTTGTCGAATTGGTGCACCCGGTTCAGGCCGCGCACTTCGGCGCCATAGGAGCCAGCTTCTCGACGAAAACAAGGGGTGTAGCCCGCCAATTTGATGGGCAGGTCGGATTCATCCAAGATGACGTCGCGGTATATATTAGTGATCGGGACCTCCGCCGTGGGAATCATGTAGAGGTTATCTTTCTCGATGTGATACATCTGGCCCTCCTTGTCGGGAAGCTGGCCGGTGGCCCGGGCCGTATCTTCATTGACCATCAGGGGAGGCAGAATCTCCTCGTAGCCCGCTTTGGAAGCTTCATCCAGAAAAAAAGCAATCAGTGCACGTTGCAGTTTGGCGCCCAAGCCACGATATAAGGGAAAACCCGAACCGGTAATCTTGCCGCCCAACTCCATATCGAATAAACCGAATTTTTCGGCCAGCTTCCAGTGGGGTAGCGCCTGTTGATCCAATTCGGGCAAAACGGCGTTCCAGGGCCGAAACAGCTCATTGTCTTCCTCGCTAGCTCCCCCGGGCACCGACGGGTGCGGAGTGTTGGGAAGTTGCAACAGCCAATGGTCCAACGCTTCCATAACC
>CAYWHT010000116.1:0-9502 GCA_964458135.1 uncultured Saprospiraceae bacterium
GAGCGACTATTCCACAGGGTAAACGCCCAACGAGCTCTTAAAGGGGCGCGGCTCTTACCATGGGCTTTGGAATAGGATATCTCGATCTGCGCCACCCGCCCTTTTTACCCGGTCGACGCAGGCAGGAATACGGGCAAGATTCATCCTCTACTCCCCCTCCAGCGCCGCCTCCAACTCCGGCGTCATTTCCAAATTATGGAACACATTTTGAACGTCGTCATCATCTTCGAGGGCGTCGATCAGGTCGAGCGCTTTTTTGGCGTCTTCGACCTTGAGTTGGGTGTTGGAGTTGGGGATGCGTTCCAGGTTGGCGCTTTTGGGTTCAATACCGAGACTTTCCAGGGTTTTTTGCATTTTCCCGAAATCGGGAAAATCGACGGTGATGGTGATTTCATCGTTTTCGAGATCTTCGGAGATGTCTTCGGCGCCGCCGTCGATTAATTGCAATTCGAGTTCTTCCAGCTCGTGCGAGCCTTTTTCGATGATAAAGATGCCTTTGTGTTCGAAGAGAAAGTCTACCGAACCGGAGGTGGCGAGGTTGCCGCCCCGCTTGCTGAATATGGACCGGATATTGGAAACGGTCCGGTTGAGGTTGTCGGTGGTGCATTCTACGAATACGGCTACTCCTCCCGGGGCGTAGCCTTCGTAGGTAGGTTGCATCAGATCCCCGCTATCGGATTCGAGGGCTTTTTTTATGGCTCGTTCCACGTTCTCTTTTGGCATATTCACCCCTTTGGCGTTGGCTACGGCCAGTCGAAGGCGGGGGTTGAATTCGGGATCTCCGCTATTGCCCTCTTTTACCGCGACGGTAATTTCTTTAATGATGCGGGAAAACATTTTGGAGCGTTTGGCGTCCAAAACGCCCTTTTTACGTTTGATTTTTGACCATTTGTTGTGTCCTGCCATTTCGGTTCACTTCTTTTTTTCTGCAACAAATTTTAGGAAGCCCCCCACTTGCATGGGGCCTTTGAAAATCTTGCTTCGCGCACTAATTCTCCGAATCCGCTTCCTCGCTTTGTGGTTCGATGATAAAAAATTCGACGAATTTAGGGGAATAAGACACCCTTTTTACAAATTCTGGTTGCCGGATCAGGGAGAGCGCAACGGTGCTTTTGCGCTTTTCATTGATGGCAACATCCGCCATATCGGCCTCCAGCTCAAAATCGCTGCTATCGATCTCGTTGTAAGAGCTCAAGCCCACAACACAGGTTACCTTGACGCGGGGCGGGAATATTTTGAAGCTATCGGGAGCGTTACGCACTTGTACCGGAACGAACACGGTTTTCTCCGTATAGGGTTCCACCCGGATAATGGCTTCCACTCTTTTTTGGCTCAGCTGAATTTCACGCGGCGGCTTCTGCAAGGGTATCGAAGGGGTTTGGCTGTTTTTGAGATTCCGCAGGCTTAGAGAATCGGTCGGCCATCTTTCCAGGATACTGACTTGCGAGCTTGGTCCCGTGAGCGTTACGCTATCCGGTTGAGGAGCAACGGAGTCGCGCAGGTGGTATTCGGGCGCCAGGGAGAGCTTGAGATTCAGTTTTACGGGCACGCGCTTTTCTATCTTTTTTTCCAATAACAACAATACGTTTTCGTAGTTGAGATCTACGATTCTCAGGTCGCGGGAAGATAGGCGCTGCTGTATTTCGTTGCGGAGTTGCGAGCGGTTGAGTTCCAGTCGTTGGCGGGCGCGCATGTCAAAAGTCAGACGGATAGTGGGGTGGGAAAAGTAGTCGAACATTAAATTCCAGCCCGTACCTTCTACTTCCACCCGCATATCATTGGGGGGTGCAATGCGGAAGGCTTGATCTTGGGGTACTTCAAAATCGAATTCGACGCGCTTTTCGGTGGCATAGATTTGGGAGAGTTTGACCAACAGCCAGAAGACCAGAGCTATTCCCATGCAAATCATGAGAACCGCCCGGTCTTCTCCCAGCTTCATCTCGGAGAGTTTACTTTTCCTTTTCCTGTTCTTTTTCGGAAGCATATACTTGTTCGGTCATCTCCTTGGAGATGGCGCTTTTAGTGACCCGGATGTAGGTTTTGGCGCCTACTTCCAGGGTTAGGATGTCATCCTCGATTTTATTGATTTTTCCGAGCATGCCGCTGGCCGTCACCACCTCATCGCCTTTCTGTAATTCGCTGACGAAGTTGCGCTGTTCCTTTTGTTTTTTGGCTTGCGGGCGAATTAGGAAGAGCCAGAATATCAAGATCATGGCTCCGAAAAAAATCAAACTGGTCAGCGGGCTGCTACCGCTGCCCTGAAGGAGGATTAAATCAAATAAATATAGCATGTTTTAATATCGTTTTACTGTTCTTTTGAAGATTTTTGGGGAATTACGTATCCGGTAAGGTATACTTCGGTGGTTGCGGGGTAGGTGTTGGCCGTAATCCGGATAGGTTTATTCTGCCGTTTGGTTTTGTGGCGGGTATTGAACTGCACTTTGATCATGCCTTTGCCGCCGGGAGGGATAGGATCTTGGGGCCAGTGGGGCACGGTGCATCCGCAGGTGGAGCGAGCATTAGAGATGATGAGCGGCGCCTTGCCCGTATTGGTAAAGTGAAATTGTCGGCGCACCAATGCGCCTTCCTCTACCCGGCCAAAATCGCGGGAAGTTTTGGTAAATTCGATTTTTGCTATATTTGTGGTGTCCCGGGGCTTTTCCGCGGATACCGGGTTGCGGATGATACTGGAATTAGAAATAGGCCCCTCGGTCATGATCTCCTGAACACTTTTTTCTTTTTGCACGTTTTCTTGCCCACTGCAGGACCATAGAGCGACTATCAGAATCCATATTATCGGGCCGTATCGGTGAAGTTTCTTCATTGGTGCCGGTTTGCGAGCGTAAAAGTATAGCTTTTGCGATAAATTTAAAACAACGTACCTCTCAGGAGGTTTGCTATGCATAACCATCGAATTTACCTTATTGGTTTCATGGGCAGCGGAAAAAGTTCAACGGGTCGGGCGCTCGCCCGGCATTTGGATCTGCCATTTCTCGATTTGGACGAAGTGATTGAACGGGCTTGCGGCCTAACGATACCCCAACTCTTTGCCCGGCAGGGGGAAGATAGCTTCCGGCGCCTGGAGGCTAAAGTACTCCGTTCCACGGTTGATTATTCCGAAGCCGTCATTGCCTGTGGCGGCGGCACACCCTGCCAGCACGGTAACCTGGAGTGGATGAATAAATACGGGCTAACGGTCTACCTCAACAGCCCGGTAGACGTCTTGCTCGCAAGGCTGGAACATGCTGCCGAAGAGCGGCCGCTGTTAAAAGACAAGACGCCCGAAGAGCGCGAGGCGTTTATACGCCAGAAATTGGCCGAACGCCTTCCCTATTACGAAAAGGCCACCGTGCTTTTTGAAACTTCGGATTACGGGGAAGCGGCGGCGGCGGCTCTGGCGGATAATCTGCAGCAGGTGGTTGGGCATTAAAAGATAATGGAAGTTATGATTGGGATCGACTACGGCAGCAAGCTGGCCGGAACTACGGTCATTGCCCACGATGCGCAAGGCGTCATCCGGTTGTTCGGAAGCCGCAAAAAACAGGATGCGGATCGCTTTCTGCTGGATTGGCTTCAGCAAATGGAAATGGAGAGCGAAGATATCTACATTGATGCACCGCTTTCGCTGCCGCAGGTTTATCGCTACCCGGAGCGGGGGGTCGACTTTTTTTACCGGCAAGCCGACCGGGAAGTAAGCGCTATGTCACCGATGTTTTTGGGAGGTCTGACGGCCCGCGCCATGCGTTTACACCGCCAATTAACCGACCGGGGGCACGCCGTTTGGGAAGTTTATCCCGCGCGTTTGGCGGCGGAACTCGGCCTTAAAGCCTTCTCTTACAAAAAAAGCCTAAACCACCTGCCCGAAGTATTGCGGGCATTACAGGATCAACTTCCCCGGCCCGTGGAAAGAGAAGCCGTCACCTCCTGGCACCACATCGACGCCCTGCTTGCCTGGCTGAGCGGCTGGAGGCGCCGCCGGGGCGCTTCGTTGCAATTTGGGAATCCGGATGAGGGCGTGATCCTTGTTTAGTCTCCAAACTTATTTGTTATCTTGCTGAAACAAATGGTGATTCTGCTTTAGTGACTAACCGGTGGTTTGTGTTATGGCCTATTCTGTCAAATTCCCATTTTACGGCTTCCGGCTACAATTTAAACCGGGACAATACTTTATCAATCCTTTAACCGATAAGGAGCACCTTCGGATCAACACCACCATCAAAAAGGTGGCCCGCGCCTACGCCCAATCCTTCCAGCAAAAAGTGCTCAACCAGGGAGATTTTAAAGCCCTGCTGGATGAATACCGGGAAGGCCACTTCATCCGGAATTGGATGGAAGTGCCTTTCCCTCCTTCCAGAGACGGCATCAGTTACCCGGCATTTAGCTTAGCTTTCGAATATTTTTACAACCAAGGGGAGCGGGGCGCCTGGGGCATCGTTCCCGTACTGGGGATCGAAGCTTTTGCTCCCCATACCGATGAACTGGCGCGCCGGTTGGGCGAAGCCATACAGATTGACTTTGCGCGCAGCCGCAGGCTGGCCGCCGTGCAGGATATCATTGCCACTATCTGGTTCGACAGCGTCGAATTGCTGCAGCAGGAAATCGAGCTGTATCTGCCGGGCCTTAAAGAGCTGGAGCGTACGCAAGAGCAAGACCATGACCTGTTGCTCCCCCAGGTAGCGCGGCGACTGGATATCGATCAAGCGGTAGTTTATTACCGCGAGGCCGAACTGGAGCGCATCGATCAGGCCCTCAAAAGTCAGTTTCTCCGCAATGTATTGTTGGTGGGGCCTTCGGGGGTAGGCAAGACGGCTTTAGTATGGGAGACCGCTCGCCGGCGCAAACAAGAGCAGGCCAAAGGCCAAATTTGGGAGACTACCGCCTCCGTGCTCATCAAAGAGCTCACCCGGGCAACCGACTGGCGGGACAACCTGGCCGTACTGTGCCAGGAACTGGCGGGCAGCTCCGACATGCTCTTCGTTCGCAACCTGATGGAATTGTTCGAGGTTGGCAAATACGAAGGCAACGACCTCAGCATGGCCGATTATCTGCAGAATTACCTGAGCCGGGGGGAAGTCACCCTCATCTCGGAATGCAGTGAAGAAGAACTGGCCCGCATCGAACTGATGAGCTCCAATTATCTATCGCTCTTTACGGTAATCCGGATGGACGAGCCCGGGGAGGAACTCGAGTCGATCATTCTGAAAAAGGTCAAAGTGATTGCCCGCCATAGCCGGGTAGACTTGCCGGAGGCGGCCATTAAGGAAGTTATCCGCCTCAACCGCCGGTTTACCCCCTATTCAGGCATGCCGGGCAAGCCGATCCGTTTTTTGGAAAGCATCCTGTTGAATCAGTCTCCCCAGGCCGACACCGCAGCCGAACGGGTGAAAATTGATCGTTCGCAGGTCATCCAGTATTTTTGCGAAGAAAGTGGTTTGCCCGCCTTTATGGTAGACCCCCACATCCCCATGGATACCCGCCGCATCAAGGCCTGGTTTTCGGACCAACTCTTCGGCCAGGATCCGGCCATTCAAAACCTGGTGGATTTACTGGCTTCGGTGAAGACTGCGCTCACCCGCACGGGCAAACCCATTGCCTCCCTGCTTTTTGTCGGGCCCACCGGGGTTGGGAAAACCGAATTAGCCAAACTCCTGGCCGAATTGATGTTTGGAAGTCGCGAACGGATCACGCGCTTCGATATGAGCGAATTTTCCAGCCCTTACGCCGTCATGCGGCTCATCGGAACCAGCTACCATTCCGGTGGGCTACTGACCTCCGCCATTCGCCGGGAGCCTTTTTCCGTGCTGCTGTTTGATGAAATCGAAAAGGCCCATTCCAACTTTTACGACCTTTTGCTCCAAATGCTCAGCGAAGGGCGTTTGACCGACAGCCGGGGCAAGCTCGTGGATTTCTGCAGCACCATCATCATCCTGACTTCCAACATCGGATCGACTCATCTCACGGCCAATCCCATCGGCTGGGACACGAGCACGGATGACCAAACCGTCGCCGACTATTTCATCCAGGCGGTGCGCAAGCACTTCCGCCCGGAACTATTCAACCGGCTGGATCAAGTCATTCCTTTTCTGCCGCTCGATCCCACGACTATTCGCTTTGTCGTCGACCGGGAGATTAAGCTGCTTAAGAAGCGGGAGGGGATTCGCTACCGGCAATTGGATTTGGACATCGATCCTTTGGTTTTGCAATACCTCGCCGAACGGGGGTACAGTCAGAAGTACGGAGCCCGGCAATTACAGCGCAGCATCCGCGAAGAACTCATCCAACCTATGGCCCGGATTCTCAATACCTACGAATTTGATGAGCGCCTGGTTCTTAAGGTCAGGATACAGAACGCCCGGTTGGATATTGAGCCCCAGGCCAATCCCTTAGGCCTGGAGTTGTTGCTCGAAGAGCTCGCCAAAATTCAGCAGGCCGACTACGCCAGTCATCTGCGCCGCAAGGCGGCGCGCCTGCTCGAGGGAGCTTTCTACGTACGCTTACTCAGCCAGTTAGACATTTTGGAGCGGGAAAAACAGGAACAGCCGGACCAGTTTTGGAGTGCGCCGCTCAAGGCTTCGCAATACGCCGCCTTGCTTAAGATCAAAGAACAAAGCGAGGGGTTGGCCAAAAGGATAGAGGAGTTGGAATTGGAGCTCGGTCTGGCCAGCATGGGCATTACGACTTATAAATCGCAATTCGAACAGCAACTCAATGCCTGGGAGGAAGATCTTTTACCCTTGCAAATGGACCTATACCGCCAGTTGCATCCCGAAGACGACCATTGCCAGCTCGGCATCTACGGCCACCCGGCCGAACCCCTGGGGGCATTTTATTTTCGCATTTTGGAAGCCAGTGGCTATGCGTTTACCCTGACGGCCGTCTGGTTTCGCGAGAGCTACTACCAGGAAAGTGGAGTCGATTCGGGGGTAGATAAGAAAGACCGGGAGCGTTTTATTAAGCAGACCGTATCCTGGGACGGCCAGGCCGCTTTGACGCCCCCGCTGCCCGACGATGTGCTCTACGGGCTGGAGTTCAGCATTTACGGGCCTTGCGCCTATCTATACCTGGGAGACGAAAGGGGCGGCCAACGGTGGACGCTCGACCGCTCCTTCCCGCTTCGATACTACGTCAAGACCGATAACCGGGTTTTTCCCACGCCGGATAAGATTCACCGCAAGGAATTTTACGGAAAGGAGGCGCCCCGCCGCAGCCTCAATGGCCATCTGTTCAGCGATAGCCTCTACAAAATCAACCGGGAGGTGGATCCCCGCCAGCTGGAGGAATTCCTGCGCGAACAGCTCGACCAGCGCTTGCGCGCTAAGCTGGAATTGCTAATCCTGGATGATGCACGGGCGGCCTCCTAAATCACGCCCTGGCCGAGCACGGCGTCCGCCACTTTCGTAAAGCCGGCAATATTGGCGCCCCGCAAGTAATCGACGTAGTCGCCGTCTTCTTCTCCATAGCGCACACACTGGTCATGGATTTTTTTCATGATCTCTTTGAGTTTGCTATCCACCTCCCACTGTGTCCAGGAAAGCCGGAGGCTGTTCTGGGACATTTCCAAACCGGAAGTGGCCACGCCGCCCGCGTTCGCCGCTTTGCCCGGCGCGTATAATATGCGGGCTTGCTGGAGGATTTCGACGGCGTCAATCGTTACCGGCATATTGGCGCCTTCCGCGACGATGGTGCAGCCATTTTTAATCAGCTGTTCGGCGTCTTCCTTCTGCAGCTCGTTTTGGGTGGCGCAAGGCAACGCGATATCGCAGGGAATCGTCCAGGGGGTCTCCCCTTCCAGATAGATAAGATCGAATGCTTCGGCAAACTCCTTGATGCGGCCGCGCCGTACATTCTTTAATTCTTTCACCCATTCGAGTTTTTCCTCGTTGAGGCCCTCCTTGTCGTATACGATGCCGGAGGAATCGGAAAGGGTGTGCACCGATCCGCCCATTTGTAGAATCTTCTCGGCGGCGTGCTGGGCTACATTTCCCGACCCGGAGATGATGGCGCGTTTGCCGGCGATATCTTCCTGCCGGCAAATCAGCATTTCATTGACGAAATAGACCAGGCCGTAACCGGTGGCTTCGGTGCGAATCAGGCTGCCGCCGTAAGTAATGCCTTTGCCCGTCAACACTCCGTGGTGCTGGTTGAGCAGCTTTTTGTACATGCCGTACAGGTAGCCGATTTCGCGGCCTCCAACTCCGATATCGCCCGCGGGCACATCGGTATCGGGACCGATATGGCGGTACAGACCGACCATAAAAGCCTGACAAAAGCGCATGATTTCGCCCTCCGATTTTCCCTTAGGATCAAAATCGCTACCTCCTTTGCCGCCGCCCATGGGCAGGGTAGTCAGGCTGTTTTTGAAGATCTGTTCGAAGCCCAGAAATTTGAGAATGCTTTGGTTGACGGTGGGGTGAAAGCGCAAGCCTCCCTTATAAGGCCCCAGGGCATTGTTGAATTGAACGCGGTAAGCGCGATTGACTTGCACCTGCCCTTCGTCATCCACCCAGGAAACGCGGAAAGAAATGATCCGGTCGGGTTCCACCAGGCGTTCCAGAAGCGCGGCCCGGTCATATTCCGGATGGTGCTGCACGTAGGGAATAACGACGGCGGCGAATTCCTGAACGGCCTGTTGAAATTCAGGCTCGTGGGGGTTGCGGGTACGCAATCGCTCCAGGAAAGCGTCCAATCTTTCTTTTGAAGTTTTGGTTAAGACTTCCATGTAATTTGGTTGTTTGATTAACGGGCACCACAAAACTAGATCATTATTTGGAGATTCACCGCGTGCTTGGCCCATTATTTCTTGAATGGAGAACGGCAAGTGTCCGGGCAGGAACGGAATGGAGGGGAGCTTGATAAGCGGCGGGACAACTTTTATAAAAAAAGGGAGGCCGAAAATCGACCTCCCTTTTTGCGTGAATCCGCAAAGATGAAATCCTTAACCCGGATGATGCATGAATTAATTTACTGCGAAGGCAAACTGCTCGTCCTGTGAAATAAAGCGAAGCTTTACCCGGGCGGTATTTCACAGGGCCCGTCATTCGTGGGCGTCTTCGTCAGTCGATGCTCATCGTATCCAGGGCCCAAGCCTGGCAAACATTTTGGATTCTCGTAAAGCAAACTCCCGACAAGCTCTAAATAGCCTGGTGATTGAAAGGTTGGAAGACCATTTCGGAAACGACGCCGGAGGAAGGTTGCTGGCAGGCGAACCATACGGCGCGGGCTGCTTCTTTAGCGGTGATGAACTTATCGCGATTGACCTTCATATCGATGTTGTCCCAGAAGGGGGAATCGACACCGCCCAGGTATAAATTGACGATGCGCACTTCGGTGCGCTTGAGCTCTTCGCGCACCGATTTGGTCAGCCCGTTTACTCCGTATTTGGAGGCTGCGTAAGCCGAAGCGCCGGCCATGGGCACCTTTCCGAGCACGCCCGGCAGGTTGATGATCATGCCCTTTTTGGCCTGTTTCATGGGGGGTAGGAAGGCGCGCAACAGGTAAAAGG
>CAYWHT010000117.1:0-9501 GCA_964458135.1 uncultured Saprospiraceae bacterium
TTCTATACCAATAGCCTCAAGCGCTGGCTGAATCTGGCCATTCCCGCCAAAATAGGCTTGATGAATATCCCGGAAGACCGCAACAACCGACAATTTCTCAGCCTGGACGGCATCCTGCAGTTTCAATACTACCGGAAAGGGCAGTTGTTGACCCCTTACGTGCTCGTAGGGGGAAGTTATTTTTGGGAGGAAGTTCGGGGGACGAGCTTTCAGGTTCCCGTTGGCGGTGGAATCAACCTTCGGCTTTCCGATAATTCCTACATCAATTTGCAGGGCGAATTCCGGCTGGATTCCGATGAGAATCGCAATAACGGTCAACTTGGCGTTGGCTACCTTTATCGTTTTTCCACTCCCGAGCCCGATAGCGATGAGGATGGGGTGCCGGATGCGCTGGACCGCTGTCCGCAGCAGCCTGGGCCCCCCGAGCAAGAGGGTTGTCCCGATAGCGATGGGGATGGCGTAGTTGACGCCGCAGACGCCTGCCCGCAAACCGCCGGTTCGGCGGCCACGGCGGGATGTCCGGATGCTGATGGAGACGGGCTTCGGGATGCCGAGGACGAGTGCCCGGAAGTATCGGGTACGCTCAATGGTTGCCCGGATACGGATCAGGACGGCATCCGGGATAGCGAAGATGAGTGCCCGGAAGCGGCCGGTTTGGAATCCCTGGCGGGCTGTCCGGACCAGGATGGCGACGGGCTGCCGGATGGCGACGATGACTGCCCCGAGGATTTCGGCCCCGAAGACAATAACGGCTGCCCCGTCGAAGATAGCGATCAGGACGGCATTCCCGATGATGAAGATCGCTGCCCGGAAGATCCCGGTAGCCAGACCGCTGCCGGTTGCCCGGACCGCGACGGTGACGGGGTGGCGGACGCCACCGACGCCTGCCCCGACCGCGCCGGGGAGCTCGATGGCTGCCCGGATACCGACGGCGACGGCGTATCCGATGCCGAAGATGTTTGCCCAGAGGAAGCCGGTCCGGCCAATAATAAAGGCTGCCCCGAACTGGAAGAGGAAGTCAGGGAGGTGCTCGACATCGCCATGCGCGCCGTACAGTTCGAAACCGGCAGCGCCACCCTCAAGCGGGAATCCTACGACATACTCGACCAGATCGTCGAAATTTTGGAACGCTACCCAGGCTACAACCTCCGCATGACCGGTTACACGGATTCGGTGGGCAACGAAACAACCAATCAGATTTTATCCGAGCAACGCGCCAAATCCTGCAACCAGTACCTGATCAGCAAGGGGATCTCTCCTGATCGCCTCAGCTACGAGGGCCGCGGAGAAGCAAACCCCATTGCCGATAACGATACTTCCAGCGGACGCCGGCTCAACCGAAGGGTGGAATTTGAACTCTATTTGGAGTAGCCCTTATGCTCCAGATAGGCCTGATAACCCTGCTCTTCCAGTTGCGTGTACTTTTTCCGAACACCCGCGGCCAGCTCCTGCTTATAAGCCAGCACGCGCTGTAGCGCCTGAGTGTCGGAAGCCCCAATGATCTGGGCCGCCAAAATGCCTGCGTTCTTGGCGGCATTGAGGGCGACCGTCGCCACGGGGATGCCATTGGGCATTTGCAGAATAGAAAGCACGGAATCCCAACCGTCAATAGAATTAGAGGATTTAATCGGGACGCCAATGACAGGCAGGGGAGAGAGGGAAGCGACCATCCCCGGGAGATGGGCCGCCCCTCCCGCCCCCGCAATGATAACCTGTACGCCACGTTCGTGCGCTTGCCGCGCAAACTCGAACATGCGATCGGGCGTGCGGTGGGCGGAGACGATGGTTAACTCGAATTCGACACCCAAATGTGTCAGTACATCGGCGGCCTGCCGCATAATTGGCAGGTCGGAATCGGAACCCATGATGATGCTTGTCATGATGAATGTTGATTGACGCCCGTATCTTTCGGGCCAGGTAAAGTCTATAGTCTGACAACTCAGGATTTGTGAAAATATGACGCCGCTATTTTTTCGGCTGGCAAGGCGGAAAACGTAGGCATAGCCTAAGTTCTGTCGAGGCTTTCCAACGCAGCAAGGCGGAACTCCGAGGAGCGAAGCGACGATCAGCGAAGCTAAAAAGAGCAAGTCAGAATTCACAAATTTTGGGTTGTCAGACTATAAAAGCTTGTCGGGAGTTTACCCTATCAACAGCTAAATCCCTGTAGCCTAGCGCCCGAAGCGCTAGGTTAGCTCCAAATTTAATCTGTTCCATCAGCGATTCGCTACGAAGTCCTTGCCAACTACCCACTACCGTAATTGCACCGCCGCCAGCCCCTCCGAAAAATCGCGCGCGTCGATAAAGCGAGGCTTGATGGCGATGGCGCCCGACTTGTCGACGAAGGCCACGCCCCCGTATACACCGGCGCGCGCCAGCCCTTCCGAAAACGACCAAGCCAGCCCGTAACGGGCTTGGGTGATCAGGGCGCCGCTCGTGTCGATTAAGCCCCAAAGGCGGCCACTTTTATAGCTGGCGATGCCTTCGGAAAAGCTGTAGAGTTGATTGAACTTCGGGGGGGCTACTTCCCGCCCTCGCCCGTTGATAAAACCGAACTTACCGTTGCGCGACACGCCCCAGCGATTCGCGCCGGCGTACCACATCTGATCGTAGCGGGGTTCCGCCACCCAGGCGCCCAGGGTATCGATGAGGCCGAAAGCACTGTCCCGGCGAACCGGGGCGCGACCGCCGGCAAAATTTCGGGCACTGCGGTACTGCTTGTCGATGATCCATTCGCCTTCGCGATTGACGAAGCCGTAGCGCCCCTCGCTTTTTACCCGGGCCAGCCCCTGGTGAAAAACGTCTACCCGCTCGTATTCGGTTGGAATAACCGTATTGCCGGAGCTGTCGATTAATCCGTAACCCCCTTCGCCTTTAACTTTAGCCAACCCATTTTCGAATACCGAAGCAGCCTTCTCAAACCGGGCTTGGATGACGGAATCACCCGATCGATCGATATAACCGTATAGCGCGCCGGCGCGAATGCGCGCCCGGCCTTCCCGAAAGTCTTGGGCGCCCTCAAATTGCGGCTCAATGGCCCACTCGCCCTGAGGATCAATGAAGCCAAACTTATTGTCGGAGGTCAATACCCGGGCCAAACCCTCGGAAAAAGACCAGGCCCCGCGAAAACGGGGCGCAATCACCATCCGCCCGCTTCGGTTGATGTATCCCCATTTGCCGCCGATGCGCACCACCGCCAATCCTTCGGAAAAGGGGCGCACCTCATCGAACCGGTTATCGATGACCAACCGCCCCTCGCGGTCAATAAAACCCCACTTAAAACGGGATGGCTCGTAATCGGCTTCGGGAGGAGGGAGCTCTCCCCCCTCCGTACCGGATCTCCCGGCTTCGGCGGATGGGGCGTCGGACTGGCAGGCGCCAATGGCTGCCAGCAAAATGAATAATCCTATTCCGTTTTTGATGCCTTCAAGCGCAGACATGATTGAATAGTTTTAGATGTCAAAATCGACCCCACGCTTGATGAGGTCTTCGTAGCGTTCCCTTGCCAATTGTTCGTACTTTTCCTTGTTAAAGCGGTATAGCTTGGCCGGACGGTGGGCCACGCCTTCCTGCTTGCCCACCTCTTCCAATACCCCCATCTTCAGAAAGCGGGTTCGGAAATTGCGTTTATTCATAGCGCCTTCCATTCCTAAAATCGTTTCGTAAAGCTTTTGCAACTGGGACAGGGTGAATTTTTCGGGCAACAACTCAAAACCGATGGGTTGGTAACGCACCTTGGCTCGCAGGCGCTTGATGGCCACCTCCAGAATTTGAGCGTGGTCGAAGGCGAGTGGGGGCAATGTTTTCAGATCAAACCACTGTACGTGGCGGGCGTCGGAATCCGCCCTCACCGGATGTTCTTCCAGGTTGACGAGCGCGTAATACGCCACGCTAATGACCCGCCCCCGCGGGTCGCGATGCGGATGACCGAAGGTGTACAGCTGCTCGATAAATACATCGGTGACCCCCGTCTCCTCTTCCAGTTCCCGCAGGGCGGCATCCTGCAGCTTTTCATCCATATCGACGAAGCCGCCGGGAAGCGCCCAGTATTCCCGATAGGGAGGATTATTGCGTTGAATGAGCAGTACCTTTAGACGGCTGTTTTTCTCCAATCCGAATATCACACAATCCACCGTGACGGCCGGCCTCGGATAATCGTAAGTGTAGGGCATAATAGTCTCGGGTTAAGTAGCAGTAGTGCGCATTGCATTAAAAGTAAAAGTACAAAAATAAACCCCCTAAGCGCTGGAAGACTCGCCACGGTAGGTCCGGATGAGTCGCTGTTTTATTTGGTGTAATCGTTCTTCCGATCCCGAATGGTAAGCCGACCAATCGGCACCGGCGAAGCGTTCCTGTTCCCGCAGGCTGTGCTCCCGGATCTGGTGAATGCTGGGGGCTTCGTACACGAGCCGGCCATTCCGGAAAACAGGCTTTAGTAGATCCTCGTATTCATAGCCCTCCATGTCGAGTCGTTCGCCGGTTCGTTCCGATCGCAGTTGGTGGGAGGGGCCTGCGGTAAGGTCGTAGAGCATATCGGCCACGGGGGCGCCCTCGGAATCGTAAAAGCGGCGAATCTGCAGGAGGCCGGGATCGGAGATTTTTTCGGGCTCTTCCGAGAGCTTGATGCGGTGATTCCAATGGCCGGCATCTTCGCCCTCGATGGCCGATAGCTAGTAAATGCCGCCGAGCACCGGTTGTTCGTAAGCCGTGACCAGGCGGCTGCCGATGCCCCTAACGCCGATGACAGCCCCGCGTTCTTTGAGCTCCCGGATGCGGTACTCGTCCATATTGTCACTGGCGACGATCTGGGCTTCTTCCAGTCCGGCCTCGTCCAGCATTTGCCGGGCGCGGATGCTGAGATCCGCCATGTCGCCGCTGTCGAGGCGAATGCCGACCATTCGGTGGCCGGATTTTTTCATCTCCAGACCAACCTTTATGGCGTTTCTAATGCCTTCTATAGTATCGTAAGTGTCTACCAGAAAGATGCTGTTGTTGGGCATTACCCGGGCGTATTCGCGGAAGGAAGTCAGCTCGTCGGCAAAACACATGACCCAGCTGTGGGCATGCGTACCCTTGACCGGAATGCCGTAAAAGCGGCCCGCCATCACGTTGCTCGTAGCGTGGCAGCCGCCGATGTAGGCGGCGCGGGAAGCCGTAATCGCCCCATCGACACCTTGCGCGCGCCGCAAGCCAAATTCGAGGATGGGGTCGCCCGCTGCGGCCCGAACCATACGGGCCGATTTGGTGGCGACCAGGGTGGAATAGTTGATGACGTTGATAAGCGCGGCCTCCAAAATCTGGGCCTGAATTAGCGGGCCTTCCACCCGGAGCAAGGGTGCATTGGCCCGAACGATCGTACCCTCCGGCACCGCATCGATATGGCAGTCGAAAGTCATGCGTTGCAGGTGATTGAGAAAACCCTCGTCAAAAAGGGGGCGCCCGTCGTTGCCCGTCAGCCCGCCAAGGTACTGGATGTCGTCGGCCGTAAACCGGAAATTTTGCACCAGGTCAATAGCCAGGTGCAGGCCGGCGCCGATGGCGTAATGGTCATCAAAAGGGTCCTCGCGGTAGCTGACGTGAAAAACCGCCCGCTTGCGGTAAAGTCCCGTTTTCCAGAAACCATTGGCCATGGTGAGATGGTACAAATCCAGTAAAAGGGCGAAGTTCGCTTGATACAGCTCGGTAATGTGACTAACTTTGCTCATTGCTCGTTTTCTATACATTTGTTACATAACAGCAAGGACTATGAAGTTGATCAGCATAAGAATATTTCTCGGGCTAATAGCGATGACGGCACTGGTTTCGCTTTCCGCCCAGGAAGAGGCGAAGTGGCGCGAGTTTAAGTCGATGGAGGGCCGCTTTCGGGTCGTCTGCCCCGGAAATATGCAGGAAAAAATTGATAGCGTGGATACCCACATCGGCAGGGTCGCCTTTCATACTTACTTCTTTCAATCAAAAGACGAGAAAAGTGCGGATAACCTGATCTATCTGGTGAGTTACTGTGACTATCCCCCTAATACGATCCATTCCGACTCCACCTTGATGGTCCGGGAGTTTTTTGAGGCCACAATGGAGTCGGCCGAGGCGGCAGTTGACGGTGATATGATTTATTCGCGGGAGATTATTTACCGGGGTTTTCCGGGACGATTGTGGCGCATCCATTATCTCGACGGGCACGTCGTCATCAAAACCCGGGCCTTCCTGGTGGGAAGCCGTTTTTACACCATTCGCGTGGTGACCTGGCGGGAGCGCAGCCTCAATACCGCGGCCGATCGTTTCCTGGAATCTTTCCGTACTTTAGAAGGCGCCGGGCCCGAGGTGAAATAACCCCCGCACTCCCGGTATAAACCTGTCAAGCGGCGCGATGGTTAAATAGTAAAGGGCTGCATGAAAAAGATCGAACTGATACGTGGAGATATCACCAAAAGAAAGGTAGACGTCATCGTCAATGCCGCCAACCGTTCCCTGATGGGGGGCGGGGGGGTGGATGGCGCCATTCACCGGGCGGGCGGACCGGAAATTCTGGAGGCCTGCAAGGCTATCGTCGAGGAAGGTGGCAATTGCCCGGCGGGAGAAGCGGTCATCACCACCGCCGGGCAGTTGCCCGCCCGTTATGTCATTCACACCGTCGGGCCGGTTTGGTCGGAGCACAAAGAAACGCAAAGCGACCGCTTGCTGGCCAATTGTTACCGAAACAGCTTACAGCTGGCCGCAGAATACGGATTGCGATCCATAGCTTTTCCCAACATCAGTACGGGGGTGTACCGCTTTCCCAAGGAGCGCGCGGCGAGCATCGCCATTTCCACCGTGCGCGAACAGCTGGAAAAACTGGATGTCGAGCGGGTGGAATTTGTATGCTTTGACGAAGATAATTATGCGATCTATCGGCATTTTTTGGAGGCCTCCGCGTAGTCGCTGTGTGGCTTTGGTTAGCCTGACTTTGAAGACTGTTCTATGGGGAGGGGCGTGATCAAGTTCGAAAGTCACCGAAGCAAGCTGCAGAATTTTCCGGGAATATTCCGTCGGGGCCTCATGGCGACCTATATTTGGGATGTACAAATTCCACTCCATGGATAAAATTGCAGTATTCCCCGGTTCTTTTGATCCCATCACGATTGGACACGTCGATATCGTACGGCGTGCGCTTCCGCTTTTTGATGAGATCGTCGTGGCCGTCGGCGTCAATTCTCAGAAAAAAACGCTCTTCGACCTGGATCAGCGCCTGGAATGGTTGCGCACTGTCTTTGCCGACGAGCCCAAGGTGCGGGTGGGTTATTTTGAAAATCTCACCGCCCACTATTGCAAAAAAATCGGCGCCCGTTATCTGCTGCGGGGCTTACGCAACGCCTCCGATTTCGACTACGAAAAGACCATTTCGCAACTCAATAATATCGTCGGCGAGGGGCTGGACACCATTTTTTTGATCAGTCAGCCGGCTTATTCGCATATCAGTTCCACCATCGTGCGGGAAATCATTATCGGCGGGGGGAATGCGGGGCCTTTTATTCCCGAAGGACTGGTCTTGCCGAGTTGGGAGGAGGTCAATGGGGGGCAGGGTTAGTTGGCGCCCGCCCTTGTCTCCCGGACAAGTAACCTTGGTAGTGCCCAAGCAGTGGGGTGGTGGTGGGCGGAATAAGCGATTTAAGGCGAAGCCGCTCCATTCCTTGCATCCCCTGCGGGCGTTTGTTAACTTGGATGCCGTTTGCATAAGCCCTGATCATTAATCAATCACAAAACAATTACTAACCTATGGCTAACGCTTATTATCGAGTTCCCGAAGCTACGAATGAAATTCCTTTAGAATATCGCCCCGGTTCCCCGGAACGTGACCTGGTGAAAGCAGTCATTAAAGAGATGAAGTCGGAGCAGGTGGACTTACCCATGGTCATCAATGGCCAAAAGGTTTTGGAAGGAGATAAGGTGCCCATCCATCCCCCCCACGAGCTTAAGCACACCTTGGGACATTACTACAAGGGCGGCCCGGGGCACGTCAAGCAGGCCATTGAGTCGGCGCTCAACGCGAAAAAAGAGTGGGAGGAAATGCCCTGGCAAGAGCGCGCTTCCATCTTTTTAAAAGCTGCCGATTTGCTTTCCGGTCCCTACCGGGCTAAGATGAACGCAGCGACGATGTTGGGGCAATCCAAAACCGTTCATCAGTCGGAAATCGAAGCCGTAGCCGAGCTCTGCGATTTTCTGCGATTCAATGCGCAGTTCATGACCGAAATCTACGAACGCAGCCAGCCGGTCAATGCGCCCATGATTTGGAACCGGGTGGAAAACCGGCCGCTGGAGGGTTTTGTGTTGGCCATAACGCCTTTCAATTTTACCGCCATTGCGGGCAACTTGCCCACGGCGCCGGCCATGCTGGGTAATGTAGTGGTCTGGAAGCCGGCCGAAACGCAAATTTACGCCGCGGCGGTATTTATGGAAATCCTTACCGAGGCAGGGCTCCCTCCCGGCGTCATCAACCTGGTCTACGTTGACGGCCCCATGGCCGGCGATATCATTTTCGACCATCCCGACTTCGCGGGCCTGCACTTCACCGGCAGCACCAAGGCCTTCATGACGCTGTGGCAAATCATCAGCAAAAACCTGGGCAAGTACAAATCCTACCCGCGAATCGTCGGAGAAACCGGCGGCAAGGACTTCATAATCGCGCATCCAACCGCCGATGTCGATCAGCTGGTGGCGGCCACCATCCGAGGCGCCTTTGAATTCCAAGGGCAAAAATGTTCGGCCGTCTCGCGCGTATACGTGCCCGAAAGCCTCTGGGATGCCACCCGGGACCGCCTGCTCAGGGAGATGCGTACAGTGAAAATGGGTAATCCCGAAGATTTTACCAACTTCATGGCGGCGGTGATTGACGAGCGCGCTTTCGATAAAATTACCGGCTACATCGCCCAGGCCAAACGCGATCCGGAAGCAGAAATCCTCTACGGCGGGCAATACGATAAAACGGATGGGTACTTTGTGGAGCCGACCATCATCCTTACCAAAGATCCCAAGTACGTCACCATGGAAGAAGAGATCTTCGGCCCCGTCGTTACTTTCTACGTCTACAAAGACGATGCTTATTCCGAGACGCTGGACCTGCTGGATCAAACCTCTCCCTACGCCCTAACCGGCGCCGTCTTCGCTAAAGACCGGAACGCCGTAGAATTGGCTACTCAAAAACTGCGCTACGCCGCCGGAAATTTCTACATCAACGATAAACCTACGGGTTCCATCGTCGGGCAACAACCCTTTGGCGGCTCGCGGGGCTCCGGAACCAATGACAAGGCCGGTTCCGTAACGAACCTGTACCGTTGGATCTCTCAGCGTTCCATCAAGGAAAATTTCGTGACGCCCAATGATTACCGCTATCCTTTTATGGACGAGGAATGATGGCGTCATTTATTAGTAGCTTGTCGGGAGTTTGCTTTCGATAGGGTAAACGCCCAACAAGCTCTTAACCCGAATTATGCATGGGTTCTTCGTCACGAGAAGCCAAACTGCCCGCCCTGT
>CAYWHT010000118.1:0-9501 GCA_964458135.1 uncultured Saprospiraceae bacterium
GTCTTTTGGCGAAAGGCTGCGTTGCTCATCAGTCTCGTAGCTACGGACTTCGGCTGTTTTTGGTCAAAGCAGAAGTCTTTAGTCTTTGGCTATTGGGCTTTCGGTCAACTCTGTTGTTTTGGGCGCCAGGTTCCGGCCAAAGACCAAAGGCTTCTGCGTGACTTACCTTACCACCAGGCGGTTGTCTATTCTTCCACCGGCGGCTTTTGATCTTTGGGGAGGGGCGATTCGTAAGTTTGATCTTCCATGGATTGCTCGAAATCCTTTTTAGCCGCGGCCAACAATTCCGGGCGCGTCAGCAGGTCGATACCGGTGGCGGCAATCACTTTGGCGGCGATGACCGCTCCTTTTTTGCCGGCGGAAGTGCCGTGGCAGGCCGTGGTGGCCCAGCTGTGCCAGGGGACGCCGTAGGCGGCGGTCGTCACGCGGAAGCCTGCCGTGGGCGCGATGCGGCTCACTTCGGCCACGTCGGTGGAGCCGCCGCTGACGGGTTGGATCTCGTCGGCCAGTTCCACCAAAGTGTCGATATACCCCAATTGGGGTTTATCGACGTAGGCCTGCAGTTCCTTGGCGAATTGTTGCTCATCTTCGGTATACTCGGGCGGGCCGATCATTTCCATATTGGCCTGCAGGGCCTCCTGTAGCGGCCGGTTATGCAGGTAGGAATGAACTCCCGTGATCAGGTTCACCTTATGGGTGGTTTGCGTAGCCATCGCCGCCGCTTCGGCAATTTTCAGGATGCGCTGGTAATATTCCTCCACTTGATCGCGCCGCACATCCCGCACGTAGTACCATACTTTGGCGTAATCCGGCACTACGTTGGGTGCTTCCCCCGCATTGGGGATGACGTAGTGAATGCGGGTTGTAGGGCGTACGTGCTCGCGCATCATATTGACACCGTAATTCATCATCTCCACGGCGTCGAGCGCGGAGCGGCCGTTCCAGGGATCGCCGGCGCCGTGGGCGGACTGGCCGAAGAATTCGACCTGGAAGTTGTTCATCGCCAGGCTAGGCTTGTTTTTCACGCCGGTTTGGGTGCCGGGGTGCCAGTCGAGCACTGCATCCAGCCCATCGAATAAGCCGGCTTTGGCCATGTATACTTTCCCGACGACCGTCTCCTCGGCCGGCGTACCGAATAGTTTGACCGTGCCGGAAAGCTCGTTTTCCGTCATCATTTTTTGCAGGGCGATGGCGCCGCCTACGGCGCCCGCTCCGAAGAGGTTATGCCCGCAGCCGTGCCCAGCGCTGACGCCATCATCGCGGCTGACTTTTTTAGGCATGGGTTGGTTGCCGATACCCGGTAAAGCGTCAAATTCCGCCAATATACCGATGATGGGATCCCCCGAGCCGTAGGTAGCTACGAAAGCGGTAGGCATATCCGCCACCTCTTTTTCCAATGAGAAGCCCGCAGCTTCCAGCTCCTGAATCAGGGCTTCGGCCGAACGGGTTTCTTTCAACGCCGTTTCGGAATAATCCCATAACTTTTGGGACATGCCGTCGATGCGATCGCGCATCTTCTCAACTTCGGCCACGGCTTCTTTTTTTAATTGCTCCGTATCTTGGGCGTTCAACGAGCCAAGAACCGGCAAAAAGCCGAGGGTCAAAATCAATAGTTGCCAAATTTTCATACCTATTCCAATTTTGTTTTGTAAGCTTATGGTTTTAAGGTAAGAAAAGATCCCAATGAACTAATACCTAAATTCTGTTTTTCCCTTTAAGAGTTTATTGGGAATTTACCCGGTGGAATAGTCGCTCTGCGAATTTCACAGGGTTTACCCTTGGCCTGCAAATGACCATCTATAGAACCTCACTTCACCTTTTTTCGCTCCCTAGCGCTGCTAGGAGGCTCAAAAATGGCTTCGTAAGCACCCAAATCTGGTCCTTTTCGGCATTAAAAGCAAATTCCCAACAAACGCTAAGATATTTTAACATTACCGGATAAAATTCAAATCCATAAATGGAAAACGAAATACGCCAAAAGCAGCTTCCCGAAGAAGGGGCATGCCGGGAAACCATTCTCCAAGAGTTGGAGGCGCTCAAAAAAGACGATATCGATTGGAAGAGCGGCAAGACCTGGAGCATGGTGTACTACGTGGATGAGCCCCACCTGGAGCTCATTCAGCAAGCGCACAATCGATACTTTTCGGAAAACGCCATCAATCCTTTTGCTTTCAAAGGCTTGCGCCGTATGGAAGAGGAGCTGATCAGCATTGCCGGCCAGTTGTTGCACGGCGATGAAGACACGGTGGGAACCATAAGCTCCGGCGGCACGGAAAGCATTATCTTGGCCGTATATACCTACCGGGAATGGGCGCGCCGCAAATACCCCCGCATTCGCGAGCCGGAAATTGTGGCGCCCGCGTCCATCCATCCCGCCTTTTCCAAGGCTTGCCATCTGCTCAACATTCAACTCAGGAAAGTAAAAGTGGGCGATGATTTCCGTGCTAATGTTGAGGCCATGGAAAAGCAGATCAACAAAAACACCATTCTGATCGCCGGCTCGGCTCCCGTCTACCCCAACGGAATTATGGACCCCATTGAGCGGCTGGGGGCGCTGGCGGAAAAATACAACCTCCCCCTGCACGTCGACGCCTGCGTGGGAGGCTTCATGCTGCCGTGGGTGGAAGAACTGGGCTACGACATCCCCGCCTGGGATTTCCGGATTCCCGCCGTCACTTCTATTTCGGCCGACCTGCACAAGTTCGCTTACGGCGCCAAGGGCGCTTCTACCCTACTCTACCGGCAGATGGACCACATGCGCAATCAGTTTTTTATTTCTACGGACTGGTGCGGCGGCATTTACGCGTCTACTGGCCTGCTGGGCACCCGGGCGGGCGGGCCCATCGCGGCAGCCTGGGCGGCCATGCGGTCGATGGGGAGAAAAGGCTACCGCGAACTGGCCGGAGAAGTCATGAAGGGGGTCGAAAAATTAGCAAGCGGTTTGCGAAACATACCCGAAATCGAAATCCTCGGCAGCCCTTGCATGAATATCCTGGCCTACACCACCCAAAGCAATCAACCCGATATTTTTGTGGTGGCCGATCAACTGGAAGATAGGGGCTGGATGGTCGACCGCCAGCAGCGACCTAATTCCATCCACCTCACCATCATGCCCTACAACTTGCCCGTCATCGAGCAATACCTGGGCGATCTGGAGGCAGCACTGGAATACGCCCGTTCCAACCCCAAGGCCTCGGCCAAAGGCAACGCCGCCCTCTACGGTCTGATGGCCCGCATCCCGATGCGCGGCATGGTGGAAAACAACGTGCGTAAAATGTTCGAGTCGGTCTACGGAAAACGGGAAAACGGTTCCGAGGAAAGCCAGCAGGGCGAGGAGGAGGGTCCGGCCGCCGAAATGGCCCAACCGGGATGGATGGGACGGCTCAATTTGCTACTTACCCGCATCTTTAAGTAATACCGCCCATGTTTAACGAACTGATCGAAACCATGCCCGTGCCCAAGCTCCGGGAGTTACAGAATCTTCGGTTGGGGCAATTGGTGTATTACCTTTACGATCGAGTGTCCTTCTATCGCCAAGCCTGGGACAATCGCGGCCTGCATCCCGATGACATCCGCAGGGTGGAAGACTTGCACAAGCTGCCTTTTACTTACAAAGAAGATTTGCGGGATCATTACCCTTTCGGTTTATTTGCGGTGTCCCAGAAAGAGGTGCGCCGCCTGCACGCTTCCAGTGGCACCACCGGCAAACCTACCGTGGTAGGTTACACCGCTAACGATTTGAGGTTATTCGGGGAGGTCAACGCCCGATCACTGTCCGCCGCCGGCGCGCGACCGGGCATGAAGCTGCAAAATGCCTACGGCTATGGCCTTTTCACCGGCGGGCTGGGATTGCACGCGGGCGCCGAACGATTGGGGCTCAACGTCATTCCCGTCTCCGGAGGCATGACCGAGCGCCAGCTCCTGCTGCTGCAGGATTTTGCCCCCGAGATACTTTGCTGCACGCCTTCCTACGCCCAAACTCTGGCGGAAGCACTCCAAGAAAGAAAAATCGACGCCGGTGCGTTGGCCCTCCGCTACGCCTTGCTGGGCGCCGAACCCTGGACCGACGCCGTACGTGAGCAGGTCAACGCCGGCCTGCAGGTGCAAGCCACCAATATTTTCGGTCTCAGCGAAATTATCGGCCCCGGACTGGCGCAGGAACCCGTCGACGAAGTGGGCGGAGGCAGCCACATCTGGGAGGATCACTTTTTTCCGGAAGTCGTAGACCCCGATACGGGCGAGCCCCTTCCCGAGGGCAAGCCCGGCGTACTGGTATTCACCACCCTCACTAAAGAGGCCCTGCCCCTCATTCGCTACTGGACCAACGATATTTGCGAGATCTATTACGACTCCGACGCCCGTCGTTCCCACATTAAAATGAGTTCCATACGGGGGCGTTCCGATGATATGCTGATCATCCGGGGCGTCAACTTCTTCCATACCCAGGTAGAGGCCATTATTCAGGATATTCACCATCTGCAGCCCCACTACCAGGTGATTGTCACCCGGCAGGGCACGCGCGACGAAGTGGAGGTCAGGGTGGAAGTCGCCGAAAGTTACCTCCGGAAGGTCGGCTACAACTTTGGCGAGGAGCAGCGGTTTCTCGAGAACGATAAACTGCTCGGTCTGCAAAGGGAGCTTCGGCACCGCATTAAAGAAAACATCGGTCTGAGCATGCAGATCACGCTCAAAGGGCCGGGTGATATTCCGCGCAGCCAGGGTGGAAAGACTTCGCGCATCATGGATCTGCGAAAATGATTATCCTGCGCGCCTTCCGCCGGTAGCTGCGCCGCAGACGGGCCGCCTGTAGCCTGCCAGTAAATCCTGACTTGGCAGGCTACGCCGTGCTGGTTGAAGCGCATCAAACATGCTCTTAGTGTAAACATTACATTATTAATCCAAAAACGGATTGGTGCGCATGGGAAAAGAATTCTATTTTTGTTGCAGTGTAATAAATGCTTTGACTATGATGATCGAACAGGCCAATGATGCCGCGGTTAAGCTGAAGCGGATTTTTGTAGAATCCAAGTTGCCAGACGAGCTACGGCCGCTGAAACGCATGGCCAACAACCTTTGGTGGTCCTGGAATTCCGAAGCTACCGAACTTTTTCGTAGCATTGATCCGGAGAAATGGGAGTCCGTTCACCAATATAATCCGATTGCATTATTAGAAGACGGGCTGAGTTGGGAAAAGGCCCAGCAGCTGATTGAGGATAAGGCTTTCATGGAGCGCATGCATCGGGTCAACGAACAATTTGAGGCTTACATGGCCACCCCCCTTGCTCCGGATCAGCCCCGCATCGCCTACTTCTGCATGGAGTACGGCCTACATATTTCCATGCGTTTGTATTCGGGGGGATTGGGCATTCTCGCCGGGGATTATCTCAAGGAAGCCAGCGATCAGAACGCCGCCCTGGTTGGCGTGGGCTTGCTGTATCGCTTCGGTTATTTCCAACAGTCCATATCGTTGTACGGCGATCAGATCAGCGAATTTCCCTCCCAGAAATACAATCTTTTTCCCATGGAGCTCGTACGGGATGCCGAAGGCAACCTCCTGCACACGCAGGTGAGTTTCCCCGGCAGGACGGTTTACGCCCAGATTTGGAAGATGAACATCGGGCGCATCTCCCTGTACTTATTGGACACCGACATCGAGGGCAACCAATCCGAGGATCGCACCCTCACCCACCAGCTTTACGGCGGAGATAACGAGCATCGGCTCAAGCAAGAATATTTACTGGGCATCGGCGGCATCCGCGCCCTGCGCGCCCTGGGTGTCGCCCCCGATATCTACCACCTCAACGAAGGCCACGCCGCCTTTATCAACCTGGAGCGCCTCCGGCCCCTGATTCGCGAGGAAGGGCTCACCTTCGAACAGGCCAGCGAAGTGGTGCGCGCCTCGGCCCTATTCACGACCCATACCCCCGTACCGGCCGGTCATGATTATTTTTCCAACGATCTGCTCAAGCGGTACCTGCATAACTATATCGAAGAGTTGAGCATTCCCTGGGATACCTTTCTGGCCCTGGGCAAGATCAATCCCCAGGACGATCAGGAGCAGTTTTCGATGAGTCACCTGGCCATTCGCCTGTCTCAGGAAGTTAACGGGGTGAGTCAACTGCACGGCAAGGTCTCGCAGGATATGTTTAAAGACTTGTACCCGGGCTACAATTCGGAAGAGTTGCATATCGGTTACGTCACCAACGGCGTCCATTACCCTTCCTGGATCGCCCAGGAATGGAGTCAGTTGTATGCCGAACAATTCGGGGAAGGTTTTTTTGAGCACCAATCCGATCCCGAGCGCTGGCGTAACATCCGGGATGTTCCCGCCGAGCGCATTATGAGCATCCGCTGGCAGCGCAAGGCCAAGTTACTGGATTACGTCAAGGCCAAGCTGCAATCCGATCTGACCCGCCGGGGTGAAAAACCCGCCAATATTTTCGACGTGCTCAACAGCATCCGGGATGATGCTTTCGTGGTGGGCTTTGCCCGTCGCTTCGCCACCTACAAGCGGGCCCATCTGTTGTTTACCGATCTGGAGCGCCTGGCGGAAATCGTGGGCCAGGAAGAACGCCCCATTATATTCCTCTTTGCCGGCAAGGCCCACCCCGCCGATCAGGGGGGCCAGGATCTCATCCGGCAAATCGTTCAGATATCCCAGCGCGAACAATTTCTGGGCAAGGTCATCTTTTTAGAAGGTTACAATATGGAGATGGCCAAACTGCTGGTGCAGGGTGTCGATGTCTGGCTCAACACCCCCACCCGGCCTAAAGAAGCCTCCGGCACCAGTGGCGTCAAAGCGGCATTGAACGGCGTCATCAACTTCAGCGTGCTCGATGGCTGGTGGGCCGAAGGCTACCGTCCGGAAGCCGGCTGGGCGCTGCCTCTGGAAAAGACCTACGAGGAGCAACGCCTCCAGGATGAACTGGATGCCGAAAAGATCTACAATACCTTTGAAAACGAAATTATCCCCTTGTTCTTTCGGCGCAACGAACAAGACGTTCCCGAGGAATGGGTCGCTTATATTAAAAATACGATCTCGGATGTGGCGCCCCACTTCACCATGAAACGCATGATGGACGATTACTACCGCTCATTCTACAGGCCATTGGACCGACGGCGCCAGCAGATCACTGCCGACCACTTCGCCAAAGTGAAAGAACTCCGAAAATGGAAAGCCGACATTCAGGCGAACTGGAACAACATCACGGTAGACGAGCGCTCCATTCAAGATACGGATAACTTCTCCCTCATGGTGGGTGATGATTTCCAGGCTAAGATAAGGCTGTACCTCAACGGCGTACAGGCCGAACACGTAGGTCTGGAACTGGTTGTTTTCCACCAACCCGACGAACACCGCCGGGAACTCGTCCTGGCCCGCGAATTCGAGATCGTCAGTCAGGATGGCCACATGGCCAATTACGAATGCCGCGTCAAGCCCACCTATTCCGGCGTTTTCGAATACGGCATCCGGTTGTTTCCCAAGCATCCGCTGCTGCCGCACCGCCAGGATTTCGGTTTGATGCGCTGGCTTTAGAGCTTGATGGGCGTTTACCCTGTGGAATAGTCGCTCTGCGAATTCCACAGGGTTTACCCTTTGGCCTGCCAATGACCATCTATGGAAGCTCTTAACCCGGATTATACATGGGTTCTTCGTCACGAGAAGCCCAACTGTCCGCCCTGTGAAATACCGCAGGTAAGGCTTTGCTTTATTTCACGGGCGGGCAGTTGGGCTTCACCGTAGATAAATTCATGCATAATCCGGGTTAACGGTAGTGGGTAAGGGATAGGGCAAGGGCTTCGCAACGCGGGGCTACTTCGATCCTACAAATAATGGTAGGCGCAGCTCCTGCCCCGTTCAACCGCCAACTACCGCCGCCGCACCGTTTCCACCTCCTCCAATCCCTTGGGAATGGGCGCCCCGAGCAGGCGGTGGCCGTCATTAGTAATCAGGATATTGTCTTCGATGCGGATGCCGCCGAAGTCCAGGTAGGATTCCAGTTTATCGTAGCGGATGAATTGTTCGAGATGGCGTTCGCGGCGCCACTGTTGGATCAGTTGGGGAATGAAGTAGACGCCCGGCTCCACGGTTAGGGTAAAACCCGGCTGCAGCGTACGCGCCAGACGCAGGGCTTTCAGCCCGAATTGCGGGCTGCGGTTGAATTCCTCTCCGTAGCCGACGTGCTGCTCGCCCAGATCTTCCATATCGTGCACATCGAGGCCGATCATGTGCCCCAGGCCGTGGGGGAAGAAAAGGGCGTGAGCGCCTTGCTTCACGGACTCTTGCACGTCGCCTTTCATGAGCCCGAGCTGCTGCAAGCCCCCGGTGATGACTTCGGCCGCGCGCAGGTGAACATCGCGGAAAGCGATGCCGGGGCGGCAGGCGCTGAGGGCAGCTTGCTGGGCGTCGAGTACGATCTGGTAAATTTCGCGCTGGCGGGGCGAAAAGGAAGGATCTACCGGAAAGGTGCGGGTAATGTCGGCGGCGTAGTGACCGGAGGTGGCGGCGCCGAAGTCCCCGAGCACCAGTTGCCCGCTGCGTAGCGTATTGTGGTGGGCGTGGTTGTGAAGGAACTGTCCGTTGACGGTAAGAATGACCGGATAGGCGGGATAGCCTTCCCCGGCCAGCGCGACACCTTCGACGATGCCCAGTAAATCCGCTTCCAAAATTCCAGGCTTGGCCCCTTCCATGGCGGCCCGGTGCATGGCTGCGGTGATATTTACGGCCCGTTCCATCTCCCGGATTTCCGCTTCCGTTTTAACGGAACGCTGGGCCACTACCGCCCGGATTAAAGATTCGGACGCCTGTTCAACCACCTGCTTGAGCGGAATGCCCAGCATCTGGTGCACTTTTATTTGGTTATCGGCCCGGTAGGGCGGCAGGTAGTGGATCGTCCGGCGTTGATCCAGGGCCCGCTGCAAGGTCGGCCCCAGCTCCGTAGGAGGTTGAACCTCTTCGATGCCCGAACGGGCCGCCCGGGTTTCCAGAGACTCTATCGGGCCCATCCAGACGATCTGATCCGTGGTGGCCTCTTCTCCGAAAAGGATAACGCGCTGAAGCTCGGGATCCAGCACCGCCGCCATTCCGGGCTGATCCAAGCCAACGTAATAGGCAAAGGAACTGTCCTGCCGGAAAGGGTAAGGGTTGCCGGCGTAATTCATCGGGCTTTCTTCGTTGCCCAGCAACAGGATCAGGCCTTCGGGCGCCTCTTGCATCAAGCGCGAGCGCCGTTCTTGGTATACCGAGGGTTGGAACATGCGTGTTTTTGGAAGGGGAATTTACGGAATTTAGGATAAAGGTGGGTAGTGCCCGCCTCCCGAAGGCTACGAGTTACCCATAAATCGGCCGCGGGATGATTGCAGCCTGAGGGGCTGAAATATTATAGCCTGGGGCGATGCCCCAGGATGGAGTCGCCGGGGTTTTACGAGCAAGCCTGAAAACTTATGTCGCCCCCGCCCAGGCATGGTCGGGCAAGCCTACAGGGCGCTGACGTGATCAAA
>CAYWHT010000119.1:0-1261 GCA_964458135.1 uncultured Saprospiraceae bacterium
AAGTTGGTTTTTTCGCAGCCTGCACTTCGGTGTCAGGCTGCTTTTTTTTGCCGGTGTCAAAATGGTTTACACCGAAAGCACCTGCAATAAAAAAGGTCAGCACCGAAGTGCTGACCTCCCAAAAAACACCTAAAACCCTATTAACTAACCTATTGGTATGATTTCCATGATTAAATCCTAAACGGCTTCAAAAGGTTCAATGCTTAGCCCGAAATTGTGCGCATGGCCATTTGGCTTATTGCGCTCTCAACGCTCCCGAAAGTCATTTTCTCAACAATGCTAAACGTCTTCGGGAAAGGGATCGCACGTTTAAATTAGCGGATCTTTAGTCAGGCTATCGTCATTTTTACCGTTAGGCAATTTCTACTTTGCGCGGGGGCTGCTCTACGGCTTCCTCTTTTTTAGGAAGTTCGATCGTCAGCACGCCTTCTTCGTAGCGGGCCGTGATTTGGTCGGTGACGACGGTTTCCGGCAGGCGGAATTCCCGCTTGAAGTTGACCTTGCCAAATTCGCGGCGGTGTACCGTGATATTTTCTTCCGACTCGCGCTGCTGATCGGCGGAGATGGTTAAGCGGTCTTCTTCCACCGTTAACTCGAAGTCAGATTTTTTCAGGCCCGGTACGGCCATTTCCAGAAAGAAACGATCGCCGTTTTCCAGGATGTTGACCCGGGGAAAACGAGCGCCGGGCTTGCGGGCCGGGCGGTCAAAGGTGAAGGCCTCTTCAAACAGCCGGTCAAAGTTCTTTGCAATGGCCGCATTGCGGCGGGCCGGATTTACTACTACGGTCATGATGTATTGTTTTTTTGGAATGTTTTTGTAAATCAAATTCATTCCATCTTGCTCAAACCGCATTCCAATTCGTCGGTGCTACCGTAGTTGGCGGTTTTCAACCAATCACGACTGTCTTTTTGTCGGTCTTCCTGGGGTTTGGGTGTCAAAAGGACAGGCGATTCCTTTTGTGGGCGGATAGTACCTCTAGTTGATCAGACTTTTTCTTCTGCAAATACCAGGATATCCTCCAGGTATTTCCGGTTATTGGCGAGTCTGGGCACCTTATGCTGGCCACCGAGTTTGCCGCGGGAGCGCATCCACTTGTGGAAGGTGCCGGGAGCGAGCGGACGCAGGCGCAGCGGTTGCAGGGCGAGGTTTCTGAAGCGTTTGGCTTCGTAGTCAGAATTGATGCGTTGGAGGTTCTGATCGAGGTCCCGGGCGAAGTTGGCCAGGCTGGCGGGAGCTTGGTCAAATTCAACGAGCCACTCG
>CAYWHT010000119.1:1271-9494 GCA_964458135.1 uncultured Saprospiraceae bacterium
CATTGGTTGACTGCTCAAAGTAGACCGGGGCTACGGTGTATTCCGTGACGGTGGCGCCGTGGGCTTCGCAGGTAATGGCCAGGGCTTTATCAGTATTTTCGACGATCACTTCTTCGCCGAAAGCATTGATATATTGTTTGGTGCGGCCGGTAACCTTAATGCGGTAGGGGCGTACGGAGGTGAATTCAACCGTATCTCCCGGTGCGTATCGCCATAAACCGCCGTTAGTGGTGATGACGATTGCGTATTGCTTGCCGGTTTGTACTTCCCAGATGGGGAGGGCTTCCGGATGCTCGTTGGCCCATTGATCGACGGGTAAAAATTCATAATAGATGCCGTTGTTCAGCAGCAACAGCATATCGTCGCGCGCCAGGTCATCCTGGGCGGCGAAGTAGCCCTCCGAAGCATTGTAAATTTCCTGATAGCTGACTTTCTCGGATGGAAAAAAAGCGGCGAACTGGCTTTTATAGGGAGTGAAACTGACCCCGCCGTGAATGTACACCTGAAAATTGGGCCACACTTCGAGCATGTGCTTTTTGCCGGTAATTTCCAAAATCCGGTTGAACAGCACCACCGTCCAGGTGGGCACGCCACCGATCATCACGACATTTTTTTCACGGGCGCCCACCCGGGCGAGGCGTTCGAGTTTGGCTTCCCAGTCGGACATTAGGGCCGTTTCGATATCCGGCGTAAAAAAGGGCCGCCCGGCCAGCGGCATGTGATGGGTCATGATGGCGGAAACATCGCCGTACTGGGTGCGCGGATAAGCCGCGTAGGTCTCCAGGCTCCCCCCCATCAGCATGCTTTTTAGTTCGAATTGTCGAGCATCGGGCCGATTGTGGTAGAACAGCGTCATGGTATCCCAGGTGCCGCGGATGTGGCACTTTTTGAGATTGTGACTGGATACCGGAATAAATTTGCTTTTGTTGCCGGTAGTGCCGGAAGATTTGGCGAACCACCGCACCTGGCCGTTCCACAATACATCCTTTTCGCCCTGCATCATGCGCCGGATGTAGGGCCAAAGGCTTTCATAGTCCTGAATGGGAACCCGCCGGGCAAACGTCTCGGGATTGCCAATGGAGCGAAAGTCGTAGAGTTGCCCCCATTCGGTATGCTTAGCGGTTTGCAGAATCTGACGGAGCCAATGACGTTGAACTGTTTCGGGGGATTCCATAAATTTTCGAATCCCTTGGTACCGTTGCCGGTAATACCACCGAAATCCTTTGTTGACCCATTTTCTCATAGGTCTGATCAAATTAAGCGTTGGGGCGCGAGCCCGAAATTAACTCGACTACGGGAGGATTCCGCCCGCGGCTGTGGAGGCTTTTCCCGAAGTACTATAGTCTCTGCCAACCCAAAATTTGTGAATGCTTACTTGGCAGATTATAATCAAATATAAAAAAAACCCATCAAGCTCTAAGAGCTTAACACCTTCAATTCCGACCGCAGAAAGCGCCCCGTATGGCTCTCCTCAAACTCCGCCACCTCTTCGGGCGTACCCGTACAAACGATGGCGCCTCCCCGCCTGCCTCCCTCCGGACCGATATCGATGATGTGGTCGGCAAATTTGATGACATCCAGGTTGTGTTCGATTACGATGACCGTATTGCCCTTGTCTACGAGCTGATTGAGCACCCGCAACAGGTGGCGGATATCTTCGAAGTGGAGCCCGGTGGTGGGCTCATCCAGGATGTAGAGGGTGTTGCCGGTATCCCGTTTGGCCAGCTCCTCGGCCAGTTTGACGCGCTGGGCTTCTCCGCCCGAAAGGGTGGTGGCCTGTTGCCCCAGGGTGATATAGCCGAGCCCGACATCATTCAGGGTTTGGAGCTTGCGGTAGATGTTGGGAATATTTGCGAAGAAGAGGACGGCTTCATTGACCGTCATGTCCAGTACGTCACTGATAGACTTTCCCTTGTAGAGTACTTCCAACGTTTCCCGGTTGTAGCGGCGCCCCAGGCAGCGTTCGCATTCCACCTGCACGTCGGGGAGAAAGTTCATTTCGATGACGCGCATCCCGGAGCCCTGGCATACTTCGCAGCGCCCTCCCTTTACGTTGAAGGAAAAGCGCCCGGGCTTATACCCCCGGATTTTCGATTCCGGTAATTCGGCGAAAATTTTGCGGATATCGGTGAAGACGCCCGTATAGGTTGCCGGATTGGAGCGTGGCGTGCGCCCAATGGGAGATTGGTCGATCTCGATGACCTTGTCGATATTTTTCAGCCCCTTGATTTCCTTGTAGGCCAGCGGCTTTTTGAGGCTTTTGTAGAAATGTTGGCGCAAAATGGGATAGAGGGTCTCATTGATGAGCGTGGATTTACCACTGCCCGATACGCCGGTAACGCAGGTGAAAGTGCCCAGGGGGATGCGCACATTCACGTTTTGCAGGTTGTTGCCGGAGGCCCCTTTTAGTTCGAGCCGTTGCTTATTACCCGGGCGGCGATTTTCCGGTACTTCGATACGGCGTTGATCGTTGAGGTACTCCGCGGTGAGGGTTCGAGTATGCAGGAATTGTTGAGGGGGGCCTTCGCCTACGAGCTCACCGCCGTGTTTGCCGGCCCCGGGCCCCAGGTCAATGATGTAGTCGGAGGCCAGCATGATGTCCCGGTCGTGTTCCACCACCAGTACGGTATTCCC
Organism: uncultured Saprospiraceae bacterium; assembly: GCA_964458135.1. GTDB lineage: Bacteria > Bacteroidota > Bacteroidia > Chitinophagales > Saprospiraceae > CAYWHT01. Next base: position 3,906 of record CAYWHT010000119.1, read on the forward strand.
GATTTCCGACAGCTCGCGCAGGGCTTCGATGAGCCGGTGGTTGTCGCGTTGGTGCAGGCCGATGCTGGGCTCATCGAGGATATAGGTGATGCCCGTAAGTTGGGAGCCAATTTGCGTAGCTAGCCGGATGCGCTGGGACTCGCCCCCCGAGAGCGTGCGGGCCGGGCGGTTGAGCGAAAGGTAATCGAGTCATAGGTGTAATAGAAACCCAAGACGCAGGGACAACTCAGTGAGGAGGTCCCGGGCACTGTATTGACGGCGCTCGACGAGATGGTGAGCCACGCCCCGCACCCACTCCGCCAGTTGAGTAATATCCATCTCGGCCAGTTCGCCGATTTGGCGGCCGGCCACCTTGAAATGAAGGGACTCTTTTTTGAGGCGGTAGCCCTTACAATCCGGGCAGGTGTCAATGGTCATAAAAGCTTCGGCCCACCGCCGGATCTTTTCCGAAGAGGTGCCTTCGTACCAACGCTCCAGCATATTGATCAGCCCCTCGTAGGCCAGATTGTAGGCGAAGTCGGATTTACTCCGCCAGAGCTTAACTTCTAGGGCCTCGTCGCCGCCGTACAAAATCGTATCGAGGGCTTTCTTCGGGATGTCCCCGACCGGCGTGGCGAACGTAAAACCGTGCTTCTTTGCGATGGCGCGCAATTGCTTAAAGGTCATATTCTGGCGCACTTCTCCCAAAGGGACGATGCCGACATCGTTGATGCTCTTGTCGTAGTCGGGGATGACCTTGTCCAGATCCACCCGGTTGATAAAGCCGAGCCCGTTGCAAGTGGGGCAGGCGCCGTAGGGCGAATTGAAAGAAAAGGTATTGGGAGAGGGTTCTTCGTAAGAAATGCCCGATTCGGGATCCATCAGGTGCTTGGAGTAGTTGGAAAGGGTCTTTTTTTCGTGATCCATGATCATTACCATGCCCTTGCCCATTTTCAGGGCCGTTTGCAGGGAATCGACCAGCCGGTCGCGCCGGTTTTCGGCTACTTTGATCCGGTCGACAACCAATTCGATATCGTGCACCTTATAGCGGTCGATTTGCATGCCGGGCTCCAGATCGATAATGATGCCGTCAACCCGCACCTTGGCGAATCCCTGCTTGCGGATCTGCTCGAACAGCTCGCGGTAGTGCCCCTTGCGTCCGCGAATCAGGGGCGCCAGAACCAGCACCTTGCGGTCTTTGAATTCGGTAAAGATCCGTTCCTTGATCTGCTCCTCGGTGTACTTGACCATGGGCCGGCCGGTGATATAGGAGTGCGCCATCCCAATGCGCGCGAAGAGCAGGCGCAAAAAGTCATAAATTTCGGTGATCGTGCCTACCGTGGAGCGGGGGTTGCGTCCGGTCGTCTTCTGCTCAATGGAAATGACCGGGCTCAAGCCGTTGATATTTTCCACCTCGGGGCGCTCCATTTCCCCGATAAACTGACGGGCGTAGGCCGAAAAGGTCTCCATGTAACGACGTTGACCCTCGGCGTAGATGGTGTCAAACGCCAGGGAAGATTTGCCGCTACCGCTAATGCCGGTGACCACTACCATGCGATTGCGGGGAATGCGCAGGTCGATGTCTTTTAGGTTGTGTACCCGGGCGCCGATTACCTCCATATAGTCTTCCGGAAAACCTCCGTTTGATTCTTTTTTGGCCATGAACAGATGATGGTTGTTAATGCCCGCAGGAAGCCCGCTTGGTCCCGCCAAAGTCGAAATACCTCCTTGTAACGTTTCAACCCATAGGGTAGTTTAGAACTTTAAAAAATATTGAAATAAAGCGCCTTATTATAGGGATAATTGTCCGGATCGAGCGGCCGGAAATTTTCAAAAAACCGCATATTGCACCCCAAAACCAATCATTCATCCCATGAAGGTCAAACAAATCGTCGGCGGCTTGCTACTGGCGGCGGGGGTCACTTACGGAATTATCAAGGCGGCGCCCGTGCTTTCCGAATTATCCAGCCATCTAACTTCTTTTGTCGGGCTCATCTTGCTGTTTACCTTGCTCATCCTGGCGATGGTGCGGGTTTTGAAAAGTTAGCCGGCCGGGATTGAACATCTTGCAAATGGGAGACGTCAAATAGAAAATATTTGTTTTGCCGGGCAGTCCCTACCCGACATTTAAAGCTGCTCGTAAATCGATCAAAGGTAACATCTGATGGCGCAACCAATGAATGTGGCGCAAAAACTCATTGCAGACCACCTGATCCACGGCGAAATGACCCCCGGAAAGGAAATCGGCATGAAAATAGATCACGCCCTGCTGCAAGATGCGACGGGAACGTTGGTCATGCTCGAACTGGAGGCGATGGGTCTCCAAAAAGCGCAGACGGAGCTGGCGGTTCAGTACGTCGACCACAACCTGTTGCAGGGCGACAACAAGAATGCCGATGACCATGTCTTCCTCCAATCCGCCGCCAAGAAGTTCGGTTTCTGGTTCAGTCGCCCCGGTAACGGGGTGAGCCATCCGGTGCATATGGAGCGTTTCGGCCAGCCGGGAAAAACGATGGTGGGCTCCGACAGCCACACGCCGGCGGCCGGTTCGCTGGGCATGCTAGCCATCGGCACCGGCGGGCTTGACGTGGCTTCCGCGGTACTTGGAAAGCCCTATTACGTGAAAATGCCCAAAATCCTGGGCGTCGAACTCAAGGGGCAACTGCCCGATTGGGTGAGCGCCAAAGACGTGATTCTGGAAATGCTGCGCCGTTACGATGTCAAAGGCGGCCGTGGCTTCATCATGGAATATTTCGGCGAAGGCCTGCAGGGCCTCAGCGCCATGGATCGCCACGTCATCGCTAATATGGGTACGGAAGTGGGCGCCACCACTACGGTATTCCCCGCCGATGAAGCGGTAAGGAAATTCCTTTACGCCCAGGGGCGCGAAGACGACTTCCGCGAAATCCTGGCCGATGAGGGTGCTACCTACGACGAATACGAAACCATCGATCTGAGCCAACTCGAACCCCTGATCGCCAAGCCGAGTAGTCCCGGCAATGTGGTCCCGGTGCGGGAAGCAGCCGGCAAGCCCGTACACCAGGTGGTGGTCGGCTCCTCCGCCAACCCCGGCATTCGCGATTTTTGGACCGTAGCGGAAATTATGAAAGGGCGCTACGCCGATCCCAACCTGTCTTTCGATGTCAACCCGACTTCCCGGCAATTGATCGAAAATCTCGGAGAACAATTCTTCAACCTCATTCATTCCGGTGCGCGCTTCCACCAGTCGGGCTGTATGGGCTGCATCGGCATGGGGCAGGCCCCGGCATCCGGAAAGATCAGCCTGCGCACGTTTCCCCGCAACTTTCCCGGCCGTTCGGGCACGCTCGACGATCATGTCTACCTCTGCAGCCCGGAAACTGCCGCCGCCGCAGCCCTGACCGGCGAAATCACCGATCCGCGCGAGCTGGAAACGCGTTTCGGCATGTCGTATCCCCATTATCCTTATCCGGAGCGGGAAATCGTCAACACCCAAAACCTGGTGTCGCCGGAAAGTAACGGCCAGGAAGTGGAATTGATCAAAGGACCCAATATCGTTACCCTGCCTAAATTTGAACCTTATCCCGATGGCTACGAAGTTCCGGTGTTGCTGAAAATGGAGGACAACATCTCCACCGACGAGATCCTGCGGGCGGGCGCCGAAGTATTGCCCCTGCGCTCCAACATTCCCGAAATCAGTAAATACGCCTACACTATCGTCGACGACACCTTCTACGATCGCGCCATGCAAACCAAAGAGGAATACGGCGGGCACGTCGTCATTGCGGGTGATAATTACGCGCAGGGATCAAGCCGCGAACACGCCGCCCTCGCTCCCCGCTACCTCGGACAAAAAGCCGTGATCGCCAAGAGCTACGCGCGCATCGGTTGGCAAAATCTCGCCAACTTCGGTATCCTGCCGCTGGAGTTTACCAGGCCGGAAGATTACGAGGCCATCCAGCCGGGAGACGTGCTGCGTTTCGAGGGGCTGCGCGAAAAAATCCGCGACCACCAACCCATTACCGTTCACAACCAAACCCAGGGCGCCGATATTCCTTGCCGCCACTCGCTGAGCGACCGGCAAATCAGCGTGATTCTGGCGGGGAATATTATTAATTATTTTCGGGAGGAGGATTGATTTTTGATTTTGCCCGTCCTCCTTCGTCGGCCGGGTAAAGATTTTTGATTTTGGATTGATGGGGGTTGGGAGTCAAGGTTTGAATTAATTTCGCGTAGTGGTGCGCGGAACATTAAAAGTACCCCATCAATTCCCGTACGATCAACCGCATCTTTGGTTCCGCCGTCTGCGCGACCCTTATGACGTCTTCCACTGTTGTTTCCTTGATTTCTTCTGGCGGGTAGCACTTATTGGTGGCTACCGAAAGTACGAAGATGGGAAGGCCCATGTGTTTGGCGACCAGCACTTCCGGAATGGTGGACATGCCTACCAAATCGGCGCCGATAGTGTGGGCGAAGCGGTATTCCGAGGGCGTTTCCAGGTTGGGGCCTTGTAGGCCGAGGTAAACGCCTTCGTGGGCGCGAATGCCGTTGGCGTTGGCCAGGTCGAGTGCGCGGGCGTTGATTTCGCGGTCGTAGGTCTTGAGCATATCTGGAAAGCGGGGTCCCAGGCGCTCGTCGTTTTCGCCGCGTAAGGGGTTTTCGGGATGGAGGTTAATGTGGTCTTTGACGAATACGATATCGCCGGCTTCGATATGCTGGTTGGTGCTGCCCGCGGCGTTGGAGATGACGAGCCGCCGGATGCCGAGCTGCTGCATTACCCGGACGGGGAAGGTCACTTGCCTCATATCGTAGCCTTCGTAGTAATGAAACCGGCCGGCCATGGCGACGATGGGCTTGCCGCCAAATCGGCCGAAGATGAGCTGCCCCTGGTGGCTTTGGACGGTGGCGACCGGGAAATGCGGAATATCGGCATAGGGAATGGCGCATTCGGTTTCAATATCATCGGTGAGATTGCCGAGGCCGGTGCCCAGAATGATGCCGATCTCCGGTTTAAAGTCGGTACGGGTCCGGATAAACTGGATGGCTTCCTGAATGTGATCGTAAATCATGGAGCGTTTTGATTTAAACCGTCATGCATTTTCGGTAATGCGGATGGCCCCTTCCACGGGCTCCCGGCCGAAATGAAGTTGGCCCTCCTGCACATCGATATAGATAGTGTCGCCCGCCGCAAAATCGCCGGCGATAACCATCTTGGATAATTCGTTGGTAACCTCGGTTTGGAGCACCCTTTTCATGGGGCGAGCGCCAAATTGCGGATCATATCCCATATCTCCCAATGAATCGAGTGCTTCTTTGCTGATCCGGACCTGGATGCCCTTTTTTTCCAGCATGCCTTCGATTTTTTGGAGCAAGAGCAGCAGGATATTGCGAATCTCCTCCCGGCTCAGCGGCAGAAACATGATGCGTTCGTCGATGCGGTTGAGAAATTCGGGGCGCAGGTTTTCCTCGAGCAAGTCGAAGACTTCATTTTGGGTGGTTTCGAGTATTTCTTCGCGGTGCTTATCGCCGAGGGCGTCCAGATCTTCAAAATTTTCGAGGATAATGTCGGAGCCCATGTTGGAAGTCATGATGATGATGGTGTTGCGGAGGTTGGCTACGCGCCCCTTGTTG
>CAYWHT010000120.1:0-9488 GCA_964458135.1 uncultured Saprospiraceae bacterium
AAGCTAAAAAGAGCAAGTCAGAATTCACAAATTTTGGGTTGTCAGACTATAAAAATCAAAAATCCAAAAAGAGCTCTTTCACCGCCTCCAGGTCTTCCCTCGTCTTCACCAGCACCGACAGATTTTCCCGCAATTGCGCCTGGCGTTGACCGGCATCTTTGTGCATCACCTCATCCATTTCCAGCATGCGGAGCCAGGCCACGAGCTCTGCGGTGGCGGGGGGCTTTCGGACGGCGGCTTTGCGCACTTTGCCGAAGTAGCGGATGAGCTCTTGCAGGAGCTCGTCGGTCAGGGCGTTGCCGTTTTGGTTCTGGAGTTGGGATTTGGCGATGCGCAGGAGTTGCTGATCGTCGGGGAAGGGGATGTGGTAGAAGATGCAGCGGCGCAGGAAAGCGTCGGGCAGGTTTTTTTCCGAGTTGCTGGTCATGACCAGGACGATGCGTTGCTCCTTGCCGGCCTTGATGGGGTAGTTGTTTTGTTCCTTGATGCGGAATTCGAGGTTTTCGATCTCGTTGAGGATGTCGTTGGGGAAGTCGCGCGGCGCCTTGTCGATCTCATCGATGAGGACGACCGAGCTGCGGGGTTCCCGCTCCAGGTCGGTCTTGAAGAGGCCGGTGTCGATTTCGGCCGGATTGGTCCGGGCGATGGCCTTGCCAAGGGCCTGGAGTTCGATAAAGTCGGCCGTGCGGGCTTCCGAATCGTTGTTTTCCCTTTTGATGTTGGCGGCCTGGAAGTGGGCCAGGGCGTCGTAGGTGTAAAATAGGTCTTTGGCCGAAGCAGTGGTCTTGGTGTAGAACTTCAATGGTTCGGCCTCGAAGCGCAGCTCCTGGTTGTTCTTGGCCAATTCGTGGGCTAACTTGCTGGCCAGTAGGGTCTTGCCGGTGCCCGGCTCGCCGGTCAGCAACAAGGGTTGATCCAAAGCAATGGCTACCCGCACGGCCTGCTCCAGCCCTGGGTCCATGACGTATTTCCCGGGATCAAATTCAGACTTAAAAAATGGCTTACCGTCGATTTGCATGGGTGGTGATTGTGCGGTTTCAGGTTTAGGTACAGGCTCAGATCGGAGGACCCCCTGTACCAATACTTTAACCTATACCGGTATTAAAATCATCAATAATTTTCTTCAGCACGATCTCCACATCCTCCATATAGTATTCCTCATTCGGGAAATTTTCCCTGAACAGCTGTTTGCGGTCGCGCGTCATAGGGGCGATCTTCTTGTATTTTTCGAGCCACTTACCGACATCGCGGCGGTAAACCATGCCGAGCTCCGGCAGGGGTTGGATGTACTCGCTGTTTTCTACGGCCCGGTGGATTTCTCCGACCTTTTGTTCGTCTGCTTCGTCGTATTCGATGGCGAAAAAGAATAAAAAAGCCGGGCTATGCGCGGGTAGTTCGGGCTGACAAAACTCCCGGATCAACCAGCGGGCCGCGGTGGGGGTCAGCTTGGCGTCCCAGTCGTACTCGCTGATGTGCAGGAAGATGCAGACGTAGTCTTTTTCGTACAATTCCTGTACGCGCGGGCTTTCCTGGATGGCGTAGAGGAGGTTTTTATGGAGCAGGGGTTCGTGCTCGTTCACCGGTATGCTCAGGGAGGCGAACAGGCTTTTGATAATATTTTCCTTGTAGATATCCAGTTGCTTGCTGCTGTCAAAGGTCACTTCGATGCGGAGCGACTGGCAGGCGGGTTCCAGTTCGGGGTTGAGGTAGTCGTACAGGCGGCCTTCCAGTTCGTAGGCGATGCGTTTGAACATGCCCTCGTGCGATTGCAGGTCGCCCCCGTAGAGGTAATAAAATTGGGAACGCCGGCCCTTGGCCTGATCGAACAAGCGGTTAAAGGTGTCGTTCTGTTCGACCCGGTCGCAGGTGAAGCGGTGGTAATCCTGTAGAGTGGGTTGTTTGGCGGGGTCGTCTTCCAGTTCGGCGACGGCTTTCAAAATGGCCTGGTGGACGCGCTGCAGGCGGGTGCCGTGCTCGTCGCGCGTGATGAGGTTGGCGTCGTATTCCCGCTCGGCGGTGCTGTAGGAGGATTGCAGGAGAGAGACGTGTTCCCGTTGGCCCGGCGCCTTGTTCCGCACCAGGGTCTCCAATGCTTCGAGCGCCGCAGCCGTTTGGCTGTCGCTGACCATTTGGCGGATGTCGTTGGGCTTGGGTGCGGGCATTTTCGTCGTCGCTTGTGGGTGGTGGCCGGGAATGCTTAATGCAAAATCAGGAGGGGAATATTCATGGGGTATAAGATTTTGGGATTAAAAATAAGAAATTATGTGGTAAGAGGTAAGGGTAGGTGATGGATTTGGGGTTTTATAGTTCAACAAACCAGGATTTGGGCATTCTGATTTGGCGGACTATAAGATGGTTTTCTGGAATTCAAGCGCAAAGCCCCAAGCGTAGCGAGGGGCTTTGCGCTATCGTCCCGCCAAAAATAAGCCGGGAATGGCAAGCCTAAGACCAGAGCAGCCCAGAAAGACCAAAAATCAGCTCACCCCAGCTTCGGTCCGTCCCATCAAATCAGCATAATCCGCCACCGATCCACGGTCCAGGCAGCATTGGAGGATGCGTTTGCCCTTTTCGGAAAGCTCTGGCTGATTGAACTGTTGCAGGGTTCGTTCGAAGAATTCCTGCAGGATGACGGCGCCGCGGTCGTAGCCTTCGTTGCCTACTTCGGGCTGGAGGTTCACTTGCAAAAAGCCTTCCGCAATAGGGATGCTTTCCACCCGCATGTAATTGAGTGCGTAGCCCAGCAGGGGGAAGCGCGCCGGCGAAAGCTGGGCGTCACTAAAGCGGGCGTTGCCCTTGCGCGAGAGGTACTCCCGGGTGATCCATTGGGGCATGAAGCTGGTCTTCCAGGCGCCGATATGCTGGTTAGGGCTGAGGACGTAATCGACTTCGGGGGTGGCTTCCATTTGCTCCAACAACAGATTGGCCTGATTAACCTTTTTGCCCGTCGCGAAGGGCCAGTAACTACCTACTCCTTCGCTGCTGATGCCATGCGTCTGGATGATGCTGGGGTTGGCGTGGCCGCGCGGAGCGACGAGGCGCCACAACCAGGCCAAAGCGGGTGGCAAGACGTGGAAGATGCCCACAATACCGTAATTCGGATTTTCGCGGGTGCAGGGCGGCGTACGAAAGCCAATGCTGCGGATGTCGACGCGCACCGGATCATCTACGATGCCCGCAACGATCTTGCGCGGCAGGATAACCCGGGGGTTGGGACAAGGCAAGCCCGGTTCGTCTTCCGTGTGGTCCCAAATGAGGGCGCGGCCGCCGGGAACAGCTTTGATATTAAGAAAGAGCAGGGGGTCCTCCGCCATAGAGGTCAGGCGCTCGAGTTCGAGATCGGTGCCATAGGCGTGGATGTGGTCAACGCGCACGAACCAGGCTTCCTCAGCGTCTTCCAACCAGAGTTTCTGATCGTTTTGCTGGATGCTGGGATGGCAGAGCGCCATATCGTCGGTGACGGGATGCAGGTGGCAGGTGCGCGGCAGTTCGAGGTGGCGGCGTTTGCCGGTGATCACGTTTTCGCCCAGGAGAAGGCGACCGTCGGTTTGGCGGTGGGGCTGTTGCAACATCTCGCTCTTGCCGCCGCCGCTCGCCCCTTCGTGCATAAAGGTGACGGTATTGTCGTAGGGCGTGACCACCTGCACTGTGGAACAGTGGGCGGTAACCCAGCCCTCGGCTTCTCCCTGCCCGATGAGCATGCCGTAGACGCCCTTCTTGGCGCTGGGCCCGGGGTACAGGTTGTAGGCAAACATCTCGTAGGTGGATTCCAGCCGGTTGTGCACCACCACTTGCTTGCCGTCAAAATGCGTATGCCGGAACGGCGGCGCAGCGTAAATGACCGCCCGCGGTTGAAAGTTTTCCGGCAGCTCTTCCGGATCGAGGATCCCCTGCAATAAGGCCAATCCCAAGGCAAAAAACCCGGCATTGGCGGGCACAACCGCAACGGCCTCGTAGCCCATGCCGGGCTTGCCGGCGTTGAAATAAAAGGCCGCCAGGGGTTGCGAGCCCAGCCAGGAGAACGTCTCCTCGCGCAGCCGGTCAAAAGCGTACCCGTAACGGTTGGCGAAACGGGGTTTATCGGTGGGGCGCTCATCGGCAATGACCATGCAGCTCGGGTCACGCCGGCGCATGTAAGTTTCGGTATAATTGGCGCATACTCCATTGAGCGCGCGCGTTACGGTGGCTTCCAAATAGGATTTGCCGTTGCCAATATCGTACTGAACCTCATGGTAGTCACCGTTCATGACGGCCAATTCCACCAAATCCTGGGGATTGCGTGCAATGGTCACGCTGGGAGCCGCCTCAAATAACGCCTGCAATTCCGGCAAAGCGCTGTGGTCTACGGAGGGAAGAGAAAGGTTTTTTGTTCGATTCATAGTTTGACGATGTTAGTTAATAGGTTTACTATTATTACATAAAGCTATACTTATTTAGCTACTTTTCAAATTTTGACGTCGGAAAAGGGAGAAAGGGGGCAATATCGGGGGTCGGAAATGGATGAATTGGTCACTTGAACCCGCTCTTAGGAAAGGCATGACAATCACCCGCGCCATTACCCCCTCCGCGCAAAAGGCCACTTGCAGAGCGGGAGTTCCGGGTTACATATTGCGCCGGTACTGGCCGCCCACCTCATACAACGCATGCGTAATCTGCCCCAGCGAGCAGTACTTCGCAGCCTCCATCAAATCCCGGAACAGGTTGCCGTTGTCGAGGGCTGTTTGTTGCATGCGGCGGAGGAGTTGATCGCCGCGTTCGGCGTTGGCGGTCTTCAGGGTGTTGAGGCTTTCGATTTGCCGTTCTTTTTCCGCTTCGCTAGCGCGGATGACTTCCCCCGGAATGGTCGTGGGCGAACCGTCCTTATTGAGGTAGGTGTTCACCCCTACGATGGGATATTCGCCGGAATGCTTGAGCGATTCGTAGTGGAGGCTTTCTTCCTGGATTTTGCCGCGCTGGTACATCGTCTCCATGGCGCCGAGTACGCCGCCGCGCTCGGTGATGCGGTCAAACTCCAGGTAGACGGCTTCTTCCACCAGGTCGGTCAGTTCCTCGATGATGAAGGCCCCCTGGTTAGGATTCTCGTTTTTCGCCATGCCCAGTTCCTTGTTGATGATGAGCTGGATGGCTACTGCCCGGCGCACGCTTTCCTCGGTGGGCGTGGTGATGGCCTCGTCGTAGGCGTTAGTATGCAGGGAGTTGCAGTTGTCGTAGATAGCGTAGAGCGCCTGCAGGGTGGTGCGGATGTCGTTGAAGGCGATTTCCTGGGCGTGCAGCGAGCGGCCCGAGGTTTGAATGTGGTATTTCAGCTTCTGGGAGCGCTCATTGCCGCCGTACTTGTCGCGCATGGCTTTTGACCAGATGCGGCGCGCCACCCGGCCGATGACGGCGTATTCGGGATCGAGGCCGTTGGAAAAGAAAAACGACAGGTTGGGCGCAAATTCGTCAATATTCATCCCGCGCGAGAGGTAGTATTCCACGAAAGTGAATCCGTTGGCCAGGGTGAAGGCCAGCTGGGTAATGGGGTTGGCCCCCGCTTCTGCAATGTGGTAGCCGGAAATGGAGACGGAGTAGAAGTTGCGCACTTTATTCCGGATGAAATACTCCTGCACATCGCCCATCAGCTTGAGCGAAAATTCGGCGGAAAAGATGCAGGTGTTCTGGGCCTGGTCTTCCTTGAGGATGTCGGCTTGTACGGTGCCGCGCACGGCGGAAAGGGCTTTGGCTTTGAGCTTTTCGTAGACCTCCGGTTCGAGGACTTCATCGCCGGTGAGGCCCAGGAGCAATAATCCGAGGCCGTCGTGCCCTTGCGGCAGGCTTTCGGCCCGGTAGGCAGGACGGGGCAGGCCCCGGTCGTCGTATAATTCCTTGAGCTTGGTTTCCACCTGGTCTTCCATGCCGTGTTCGCGGATATACTTTTCGCACTGCTGATCAATGGCCGCATTCATGAAAAAGGCGGTGATAGTGGCGGCCGGCCCGTTGATGGTCATCGATACCGAAGTTTTGGGATCGCAGAGGTCAAAGCCCGAATAGAGGCGCTTGGCGTCATCGAGGCAGCAGATGCTCACGCCGGAGTTGCCCACTTTGCCGTAGATGTCGGGGCGGTGGTCCGGATCTTCGCCGTAGAGGGTTACCGAATCGAAGGCGGTAGACAGGCGCTTGGCGGGCATATCGAAGGAGAGGTAGTGGAAGCGCTTATTGGTGCGCTCGGGCCCGCCCTCGCCCGCAAACATGCGCGTGGGGTCTTCCCCGGCGCGTTTGAAGGGGAAAACTCCGGCGGTATAAGGGAATTCACCCGGGACGTTTTCGCGCAGGGTCCAGCGCAGGATTTCCCCCCAATCCTGGTATTTGGGCAGAGCTACCCGCGAAATCCGGTTGTGGGAGATCGTTTCCACCTTGGTGGGCACGCGTATTTCTTTGTCACGCACTTTATAGACGTATTCATCGGCGGCGTAGGCCGCCTTCCGGTCGTCCCATTCTTCGAGGATGCGTTTGCAGCGGCCGTCGAGATCGAGTTCCAGATTGCCGTAAGCTTTCCGTAAGGCCTGCAGGGCGATATCGCGCTCTTCGGAGGCCTCCTGCTTTTCCAGCAACTGGATCGATTGGTTGAGCCCGAACATCCGGCGGGCGATTTCCGACTGTTGTTCCACCCACTCGTCGTATTGGCGGTTGTTGTCGGCAATTTCCGAGAGGTAGCGCACCCGTCGTGGCGGGATGATGTGGATCTTTTCGCTCTTACCGCCTTCCAGTGAAAAATTGGATTGGAGCGGGGCGTTGGTGCGCTCCACGATCCGGTCCATAATTTTTCGGTAGAGCAGGTTCATGCCCGGATCATTAAATTGGGAGGCGATGGCGCCGTAGACGGGCATGGCGTCGGTCGGTTCGTCGAAGAGTTGGTGGTTGCGTTGGTATTGTTTGCGTACGTCGCGCAGGCTATCCTGGGCGCCCCGCTTATCGAATTTATTGATGGCGATGAGGTCGGCAAAGTCCAGCATGTCGATTTTTTCCAGCTGGGTGGCCGCCCCATATTCGGGGGTCATGACGTAGAGCGACACATCGGAATGGTCGACGATTTCGGTATCCGATTGGCCGATGCCGGAAGTTTCGAGGATAATGAGGTCGAAGCTGGCGGCCTTGAGAATTTCCACCGCTACTTGCACGTGCTTTGAGAGGGCGAGATTCGACTGGCGGGTGGCCAGGGAGCGCATGTATACCCGCTCGCTGGATACCGAATTCATGCGGATGCGGTCGCCCAGGAGCGCACCGCCCGTTTTTCTTTTGGAGGGGTCGACGGAGATGACGCCGATATGCTTTTCGGGGAAGTCTTGTAGAAAGCGGCGCACTAGTTCATCCACCAGGCTCGATTTACCGGCGCCTCCCGTGCCGGTGATGCCGAGCACGGGGATGTTGGCCGCGCCATTGGATTGGCGGATCTTTTCGGTGATGCCCTGGTGTTGTTCGGGGAAGTTTTCCACCGCCGAGATCAGGCGGGCAATGGCGGGGTAGTTGCGTTCTTGAATGCCGGTGATTTCGTCTTGCAGTTCTTTTCCCAGCGGGAAGTCGCATTGCTGCAGCACGTCATTAATCATGCCCTGCAGGCCGAGGCGTCGCCCGTCGTCGGGAGAATAGATGCGGTCGATGCCGTAATTATGGAGCTCTTCGATCTCTTCGGGCAGGATGGTGCCGCCGCCGCCACCGAAGATCTTGATGTGACTAGCGCCCTGCTCGCGCAGCAGGTCGTACATGTACTTAAAGAACTCGTTGTGGCCGCCCTGATAGGAAGTGATGGCGATTCCCTGGGCGTCTTCCTGGATGGCGGTATCCACAATTTCCTGCACCGAGCGGTTGTGGCCGAGGTGGATGATCTCGGCGCCCGAGCTCTGCAGGATGCGGCGCATGATGTTGATGGCGGCGTCGTGGCCGTCGAAGAGGGAGGCTGCGGTGACGATGCGTACCTTGTGAGTAGGCTGGTAGGGTTGTGGTATATTTTTCATGCTTATATTTGGTTAATGCCTGGTTTTTGGAGTTTCCCTAACTGTTTGGTGGTTATGCTTTGGGCTGATGCCGCGGGCCGACGGCTTTGCTTGCGGCCCCGGGATGCCGGTGCTGTTTTTTGCTCTTGATGCGTGGCGAAGCGCTTTGGATTTGGTTTTTGCTCTTCCTAAAGATCAATTTTGCCGGATTTGGCGAATACAAAAATAAGAAATATTGAAGGATAGTAGGTTACTCCCCCGCCACGGCCAACAACTCACTCATCATCATCGCGGTAGCTCCCCACAATATGCGGCCGTGCACATTGAAGTAGGGCACGCCGCGCAGGGTGGTGCCGGGCGCCACCTGCAAGTCGATGGTTTGCAGGGTGCGAGCGTCGAAAAAGTGAGGGAAGGGCACTTCGATGACGTCGCTGACTTCGGACAGTTGGGGCCTGAAGGTGGGGGCGTAGTCGAGATAGCCGACGTAGGGGTTGACGAGGAAATTGCTCACCGGAATGTAGAGCTCGGTCAATTGGCCCAGCAATTCGATATGGCCGCCCCGGATGCCGACTTCTTCCTCCGTTTCGCGCCGGGCGGTTTGTGAGAGGTCGTGGTCCTGGTCTTCGTATTTGCCACCGGGGAAGCTGATCTGACCGGCATGGCGGTCGCGCTGGTCGGAAGAGCTGCGCTCGATGAAGACCATATGCCATTCCCTTGCCTTCGGATAAAACAAGGCCAAAACGGCTGCCAACCGGGCGTCGGCGGGCGGGGGAGGCGTATCCTGGCGCACCGCGTGCGCCATGCGGTACTGGGCATTCCTGCCGGGCAAGGGCCCGCGGAGGCGTTTTTCGAGGCGCTCCAAAAATTGTACTTTTTTGAGGTCGTTAGTGGCGGCCATGCCGGATGTCTTTTTCATTACGCGATCAAAAGCTCGAATGGTGAAGGATGGTGTGGTTCACACAGCATGATAACACGGATTTTTGAAAAGTGGTTCTTTTTGGTAATGGGTAGTTATAGTCTGACAACTCAGGATTTGTGAAAATATGACGCCGCTATTTTTTCGGCTGGCAAGGCGGAAAACGTAGGCATAGCCTAAGTTCTGTCGAGGCTTTCCAACGCAGCAAGGCGGAACTCCGAGGAGCGAAGCGACGATCAGCGAAGCTAAAAAGAGCAAGTCAGAATTCACAAATTTTGGGTTGTCAGACTATAGTAAGGGCTTGCGTAGGGAAGGTTTAGCTTTGGCGGGAAAAATGGCGCCTCGTAATGGTAACTGGCGCACTCTACGGAGACTGTTCAAACAACTGTGTCATCTGATTTGCAACTTATTGATTATGAAAGAAATATTAGGCCTTAAACGCTGAATACTCTCCCTACGAAGCAAGCACCAACAAGCCATTACCAACTATTCCAGATTAGACTGTTGCAAATAATTCTCCAGCGCCATCGTCATCGAGGGAGCTTCGGGGGAAGGCGCGTGGATGTTGATGGTCAGGCCGCGTTCTTCAACGGCCTGGCTGGTGC
>CAYWHT010000121.1:0-9475 GCA_964458135.1 uncultured Saprospiraceae bacterium
AGTTCCAAAGCGACAATTTGGTTTGCGCCCGGGCTACATGGAGGCTTTTCAACGCGGCCAGGCGAAACGCCGAGGAGCGAAGCGACGATCAGCGAAGCTAAAAAGAGCCAGTCAGCATTCACAAATCTTGCGTTGTCAGACTATAGATAAAAGAGGACCTTTAGCAGCATTTAAAATGAGGCTTTGCTTGAAAGTCAACCCTAGTAAAAAACGGAAAAGGCTTGCAAAAGTCGGCTTTAATGCTAGATTTGAACAAAAAATCGCTCAAACCAAACAAAACTTCGCAACGATTATGAGAGAAGTCTTCATCGCTTCGGCGGTACGCACCCCCATTGGTAGTTTCGGCGGAACCCTGGCCAGTCTTTCCGCCATTGATCTCGGCGCGGCGGCCATAAAAGGGGCATTGTCCAGGGCCGGTCTGGCGGTCGATCGAATCCAGGAAGTTTTCTTCGGCAACGTCATCTCTTCCAATCTCGGTCAGGCGCCTGCCCGGCAAGCGACCTTGGGGGCGGGTATTCCCAATACCGTACCCTGCACCACTGTCAACAAAGTGTGTTCTTCCGGTATGAAATCCATCGTTTTTGGTGCGCAGAGCATCATGCTAGGACATGCGGATTTGGTGATGACCGGCGGCATGGAAAGCATGTCGAATGTTCCTTATTACGTGCCCAAAGCGCGCTTCGGGTACAAATACGGTCACGGAACGCTGATTGACGGCTTGGCCCGTGACGGGCTAGACGACGCCTACGATCAGGTGGCAATGGGCGTTTGCGCGGACAATACCGCCAAGAAATACAAAATTTCCCGGGAAGCCCAGGATGAATTCACCATCCGGTCCTACAAGCAGGTGGCGGAGGCCACCGATCAAGGATGGTTTCGCGAGGAAATCGTGCCGGTAATGGTTCCGCAGCGCAAAGGCGATCCGGTCGAAGTGAAAGAAGACGAAGAGTACAAGCGCGTGAAATACGATAAGATACCGAATCTAAAACCCGCCTTCTCCAAGGAAGGTACGGTAACGGCCGCCAATGCTTCTTCCATCAACGACGGCGCCTCGGCTTTGGTGCTGGCCAGTGAAGCGAAAATCAATGAGCTCGGCCTGAACCCCCTGGCGAGGATCGTCTCCTTTGCCGACGCGGCGCACCAATCACTCTGGTTTACTACTGCGCCGACTAAAGCGGCGCCCCTGGCCCTCAAGCGCGCCGGACTAAAAGCCAGCGACCTGGACTTTTACGAAGTGAACGAGGCCTTTGCCGTCGTGCCAATCGTGTTCTACCAGGAGATGGGTATCGAGCCCGAAAAAGTAAATGTTTTCGGGGGCTCCGTGGCTCTTGGCCATCCCCTGGGAGCTTCGGGCGCCCGCATCGTGGCCACCCTCAACAATATCCTACACCAAAAGCAGGGAAAAATGGGCATGGCTACCCTCTGCAACGGCGGCGGCGGCGCCTCCGCGCTCATCATCGAACGCGTGTAACCGCACGGACGGCCTGCTCCCATCCGGCCCTCAAAGTTTGACAGTGGCGTTACAATGGAAATGCCGAGCGGGGAACTAAGTGGTTCGAAGGATGTTGCATGGGTAGAACGTTACGATATCTTGGTGATTATCGTAACTTTACGTGCAATCACATTTTCCTAACCAAACCTGTAAGAAGACAGCATGAGCAAAACGGCTTTCTACGACCAGTTTGTCGATCGCCACATCGGCCCCAATGAAGAAGAACTTCAAGAAATGCTGAAGTATATAGGTGTAGACACCCTGGATCAACTTATAGAGGAAACGATTCCGGAAGATATTCGTCTTAATCGCGCCCTCCGCCTACCCGCGGCGGAATCGGAATACGAATACCTCCAAGAGCTCAAGAAAATTGCGGCAAAGAATAAGGTTTTCCGCTCCTTTATTGGCATGGGCTACTACGGCACCATTACTCCTTCGGTAATTTTGCGCAACCTTTTCCAAAACCCGGGATGGTATACGCAATACACGCCCTACCAGGCGGAGATTGCCCAGGGACGCCTGGAAGCCCTGCTGAATTTTCAGACCATGGTTTCCGACCTGACCGGCTTACCGATCGCCAACGCCTCCCTTCTGGACGAAGGCACTTCCGCGGCGGAAGCCATGACCATGTTCTACGGAATTAAGAACAAGCGCCACAAAAAGGATCCCAAGAAAGAGTATTTGGTTTCCGACAAGGTCTTCCCACAAACCATTGATTTGCTTATGACCCGCGCCAAGCCGCTGGGCATTGAAGTCAAAGTGGGTGATTGGCGGGAATTTGAGCTGACCGACAACACTTTTGGGGTGTTGCTCCAATATCCGGACCGGGAAGGCAATATCGAAGATTTCCACGCCTTTACCGAAGCGGCCAATGAAAGAGAAATCTACGTAACCGTCGCCACCGATATGCTAAGCCTCGCCCTACTGACGCCTCCCGGCGAATGGGGCGCCGACGCGGTAGTCGGCAATACCCAACGCTTCGGGGTGCCTATGGGCTACGGTGGGCCCCATGCGGCCTTCTTTGCCACCAAAGAAGCCTTTAAGCGTCAAATTCCCGGGCGCATCATCGGCGCCTCCGTGGACGTTCACGGCAAAACCGGCTTCCGGATGGCGTTGCAAACCCGCGAACAACACATTCGCCGCGAAAAGGCAACTTCCAATATCTGCACCGCCCAGGCATTGTTAGCCGTAATGGCTGGCATGTACGCCACCTACCACGGTCCCAAGGGGATCAAGGCCATCGCGGAGCGCGTGCATACACTTACTCAAATCCTCGATCGCCATTTGCAGCAATTGGGCTATAACCAGCTCAACGATCACTATTTTGACACCTTGAACGTTGAAGCGGACCAAGGGCTGAAGGATAAGATCAGAACCCTGGCCGAATCCCGCCACATGAACCTGTACTACACGGAAACCGGCGTTCAGCTGAGCCTCGACGAACCCACTACCCTGGAAGAAGTTCAGCAGTTGGTGGAGGTTTTTGCCGCCGCCAAGGGGCAGGAGACGACTTTCTCCCCCCAAGAACCCGAGAGCTATCAGCTTGCGGAGCGGCTGGTGCGCAAAAGTGATTACCTGACCCATCCCATCTTTAACAGCTTCCATACGGAGACGAAGATGATGCGCTACCTCAAGCGGTTGGAAAACCGGGATTTATCCCTGGTGCACAGTATGATACCGCTCGGCTCCTGTACGATGAAACTCAACGCCGCCACCGAATTGGCGCCGATAAGCTGGCCGGAATTTGCCGACATCCACCCCTTCGCCCCGCTGGATCAGGTGGAAGGCTACCGGCAGATCTTTCGCGAACTGGAAGACTGGCTGAGTGAAATGACCGGATTTGCGGCAACCAGCCTGCAGCCTAACTCCGGCGCGCAGGGCGAATACACCGGCCTGCTGACCATCCGGGCTTTTCACCACGCCAACGGCGATGATCAGCGCGAGGTAGCTCTAATCCCCGATTCCGCCCACGGCACCAATCCCGCCAGCGCCGTAATGGCCGGCATGGAAGTCGTCGTGGTAAAATGTGATGAACGCGGGGATATCGATGTGGAAGACCTGCGCAGCAAGGCGGAAGAACATTCCGAACGGCTGGCGGCCCTGATGATCACCTATCCGTCCACCCACGGCGTTTTTGAAACGCGCATCAAGGAAATTTGCGACATCATACACGATAACGGTGGTAAAGTATACATGGACGGCGCCAACCTCAACGCGATGGTGGGCCTCACTTCTCCCGGCATTATCGGCGCCGACGTCTGCCACCTGAACCTGCACAAGACTTTCGCCATCCCCCACGGCGGCGGTGGTCCGGGCATGGGCCCCATCTGCGTGAACGAAAGCCTGAAGCCCTTCTTGCCCCAGCACCCTCTGGTCAAAGAAACGGGCGGCGAGCAGCCTATCCACGCCGTAGCCGCCGCCCCCTGGGGTAGCGCCAGCATTTTGCTGATCTCCTATGGGTACATCAAGATGCTGGGTGGCGAAGGCCTGACAAACGTCACCAAAACCGCCATCCTGGCCGCCAACTACATTAAAAACCGCCTCGAAAACGACTACAAAATCCTGTACGTCGGAGAAAAGGGACGCTCCGCACACGAACTTATCGTCGACCTGCGCCCCTTCAAGTCGATCGTCGGCGCCGCCGACGTGGCCAAGCGACTGATGGATTACGGTTACCACGCGCCCACGCTTTCCTGGCCGGTACCCAATACCTTCATGGTGGAACCGACCGAAAGTGAAAGCAAGGAGGAGCTGGATCGCTTCTGCGACGCTATGCTGGAAATACGCAAAGAAATCGATGAGATAGCGACGGGCGCCGCCGATCCGGAAAGCAACCTGCTGCACAATGCCCCACACACCATTGAGCTCGCCACTTCCGATAAATGGCCCTATCCCTACTCCCGGGAACGAGCGGTATACCCCCTGCCCTTCCTGCGCCAGGGGTATAAATTCTGGGCGCCGATCGGTCGGATCGACAATGCTTACGGCGATCGCAATTTGGTGTGTACTTGCCCGCCAATGGAGGCCTACGAAGCAACGGATTCCGTCATGGAAAGTTAAACCGGATTTAAAAAAAATTGATAAAGGGTTGCTCCAATGCGGGGCAACCCTTTCTTTTTCCTTAAATTGAAGCTTCTATTTGGGGGGGTGAGGAAAGTGGGTTCTCCCGGTAATGAACAACTTTGATTTAATTCGATTTAAAATAATAAATCCTACTCGAGAATGTCTACGCAATCTATCGGAACTTTTCTGAAAGACCACCTCTGGTTCGTTATCGCTATTGCGATCCTCTTAATTCTGACCCTTTACTTCGGAATCTCCAAAGGGGCCCAGGCCCGGAAACACAACCGGGAGCTCGAAAATATGCGCCAGCAGTACGAAAACCAATTTGCCGCCGCACTGGCCAAAGAATCTAAAGACCAACTAACGCTCATGCTAACCACCTTCGTCTGGGCCGTAAGGGGCTCCATGCTCCGCGAAAATCTCGACGAAGTCAATCAGTACCTCATCGAACTGGTCAAGGAAGACGAAATCAATGAAATCGTACTCGCGGGTGACGAAGGCCAAATCCTTCTGGCCACCAACAAGAAAAACGAAGGGCAGCCGTTTGGCAATTTTTACTCCCAGGAATTACTAACCAAAGAACAAGTCTATTTCAAACTTTCGGAAGACAAGCAGGACTATTACATCGTGGCCCCGGTGCTTTCCCTCAATCGTCGATTGGGCACGCTTTTCATGAAATACAATCCCGAACGGCTGAACTGGGATGTGGCTAAAGAACCGACCCCCGGTAAAGTCAATGTGACGCCCACCGGGAATTAGGGCGCTTTTGTAGCGGCGGTGTAGCGAATGGCAGCAGCTGCGCCGCCTGTCGTGGTCGTCGCTTGCAACCCGATGTTCTTCGGGAGAAAAAAAGCGTAGGACGCGACTAAAGCCCTATTTCAACGGAGCCCCGTTGCTTTGGGCGTCCGTCAAAAAGGTTTGCTCGGGGGCAACGCGCATGGCCCCCGAACAAACCCGCGGTGCATTCATCGAGTGGCCGGTTCCGTGTCATTATCTTATCTTTGCCCCGAACTAAATCGCTCCATTCATGATTGTAGTCACCGGAGCCGCCGGTTTCATCGGTAGCCGCTTTGCCCAAAAACTGAACGAGGAGGGCCATTATCAGCTCGTACTGGTCGATGAATTTGAAAATACGTCCAAGTATCCCAACCTGCAGCAACTCCATTACGCAGAAAAGGTGCACCGCCAAGACTTCCCCGGGTGGCTGTGGGAAAAGTATTATCTGGTGGACGCCATTTTCCATCTCGGCGCCCGCACCGACACCACCGAAAAAGATGAGGAAATCTTTAACGAGCTGAATCTATTCTACAGTAAGACGCTCTGGGAGCTTTGCACCCAGCACGCCATACCTTTCATTTACGCCTCCAGTGCAGCTACCTATGGTTTGGGGGAGCAGGGTTACCAGGACCGCCACGATATTGTCGATCAGCTTCAACCTCTGAATCCTTACGGAAAGTCTAAAAACGATTTTGATCATTGGGTGCTTAATCGGGAAGAGGAACCGCCGTTTTGGGCGGGGCTAAAGTTCTTTAACGTTTACGGACCCAACGAGCACCACAAAGGGCGCATGGCTTCGGTCGTTTATCATACTGCCCGGCAAATCCGCGCCACCGGCGCCATGAAACTCTTCCGTTCTCACCGCCCCGACTATAAGGACGGCGAGCAGCGCCGCGATTTCATCTACGTGAAAGACGTGAGCAAAATCTGCTACTGGCTGTACCGGAACCGTCCGCCCAGTGGGCTCTACAACGTGGGCGCCGGAAAGGCGCGCACTTTCTGGGATCTGGCCGTCAACACCTTTCGGGCGATGGATCGCGAGCCCAATATCTCCTTTATTGACACCCCCGAAGATATCCGGGATACTTACCAATATTTTACCGAGGCCGACATGAGTAAACTCCGCGCGGCGGGTTATACGGAGCCTTTTTATTCTCTGGAGGAGGGGATTGAAGATTATGTGCGGAATTATCTCGAAAAGGTATAATTTACCAACTATCAATCAACCTTCCACTAAGGTCCCTACCGCATCCCCCAAAACGATCCGTTTTAAATTCTCGGGATGGTTGATATCGAAGACGACAATGGGGAGGTTGTTTTCGCGGCAGAGGGTAAAGGCGGTCATGTCCATGACGCTCAAGCCGAGGCTAATGACTTTGGCGAAGGTGATGGTGTCGAATTTGGTGGCGGAGGGATCTTTTTCGGGATCGGCCGAGTAGATGCCGTCAACGCGGGTGCCCTTGAGGATGACGTCGGCGGAGATTTCGTTGGCGCGCAAGGCGGCGGCGGAGTCAGTGGTGAAATAAGGGCTGCCGGTGCCGGCGGAGAAAATGACCACCCGGCCTTTTTCGAGGTGGCGGATGGCGCGTCGGCGAATGTAGGGCTCCGCGATTTGTTTCATTTCGATAGCGCTAATCAAGCGAGTGAACACGCCTTTCGTTTCCAGGGCGCTCTGCAGGGCCATACCGTTGATGACGGTGGCCATCATGCCCATATAGTCTCCCTGAACCCGTTCAATACCGGCGGCGGCGGATTGCAGGCCGCGGAAAATATTCCCGCCGCCGATAACTACGGCGACTTCCACCCCAACGTCTACCAATTCTTTGATCTGTTGGGCGTAATGGCTGAGCATGTCGGGAGAAATGCCATATCCCAGATCTCCCATTAAGGATTCTCCGCTAAGTTTGAGGAGTATGCGCTGATATTTGAGTGACATGCTCATGCTTTTTTAGAGAATACGGAAAGAGAAACCGAAGGTTGCGGGGGCTGTCGCTTTGGGGCCGCCAGATTCAGGGGAGTATCCGCCCGTCGGGGACCGGATAAGTACGATACCGAGAAAAAAGGGCGAACCGGAAATCCGGTTCGCCCTTTAATCAACCGAGGGTAATGTGTTTAAAGTCAGTTACCGTGAGGTCGCTGTCGAGCTCCTTGAGGAATTCCGTAACGGATTTCTTGCTATCCTTAACGAATTGCTGATTGAGGAGCGTATTTTCTTTGAAAAATTTATTGAGTTTGCCCATGGCAATTTTCTCGAGAATATTTTCGGGTTTGCCTTCGGCGCGGGCTTGCTCTTTGCCGATTTCGATTTCCTTGTCGATGATGGACTGGTCTACGCCATCCTTATTGATGGCCACCGGCTTCATGGCGGCTACTTGCATGGCTACATCCCGGCCGGCTTCGTATACGCCCTCTTTATCCTTATTCAGGCCAACCAATACTGCGGCCTTATTGCCCATATGGATATAGGGGCTTACCGTTTCGGCTTCCACGTGCTCGTAGGCGTCTAGTTCGATTTTTTCACCGATGACGCCGACCTGCTGGGTAACCTTTTCCTGGATGGTGATGCCGTTGTATTCGAGCTCCAGCAAATCTTCCAGGGTGTTGGGGCTGTACTTCAGGGCCAATTGAGCAAATTCCTGGGTCAGGTTGATAAAATCGTCGTTTTTGGCTACGAAGTCAGTCTCACAGCTCAGTTTCACGATTACCCCTTTTTTGTGGTCATCGGAAACGACGGCCATGACGACGCCCTCCGTAGCTTCGCGATCGGCTTTTTTGGCCGAAAGTTTTTCTCCTCTTTTGCGAAGAACTTCGATGGCCTTATCGAAATCCCCACCGGCTTCGGTAAGGGCTTTTTTACAATCCATCATACCCGCGCCGGTCAAATCACGCAGTTTTTTGACATCGGCAGCGGAAATTTTAACGTCACTCATGTTAAAGATCGGTTAGAATGATTTATTAATATAAAAATAAGGGCGCGCTGTTGGGTGGAAGAAAGGTGCTATTAGCCCTGGCTGGCCTCTTTTTCCATTTTGGATTGCCGTTTTTCTTCCAGTCCCTCCCGTATACAACTCGCCGCGAAATCCATCACGATTTTAATTGACTTGGAGGCGTCGTCGTTGCCGGGAATGGGGAAGTCCACCTTGGTGGGGTCCGAGTTGGTGTCCACCAGTCCAAAGGTACGAATCCCCAGCTTTTTAGCCTCGTCGATGGCGATATGTTCGTGATGAATATCTACGACGAAGAGGGCGGCGGGCAGCCGGTTGAGATTGGCGATGCCGCCCAGCACCTTTTCCATCTTATTGCGCTCGCGCGTCAATGTTAGGCGCTCTTTTTTGGTGACGTTTTCGAGCGTGCCGTCCTGCAGCATGCGATCGATGTTATTCATCTTTTTAATCGAGCGGCGGATGGTGGCAAAGTTGGTCATCATGCCTCCTTGCCAGCGCTCCGTGACGAAGGGCATGTCTACGCTGCGTGCGCCCTCGGCCACAATGTCGCGTGCCTGCTTCTTGGTCGCCACGAAGAGAATTTTCCGGCCCGACTTGGCGAGTTGGCGCATAGCGTTGCCGGCGCGCTCCAT
Source organism: uncultured Saprospiraceae bacterium (assembly GCA_964458135.1). Taxonomy (GTDB): domain Bacteria; phylum Bacteroidota; class Bacteroidia; order Chitinophagales; family Saprospiraceae; genus CAYWHT01. Next base: position 8,910 of record CAYWHT010000121.1, read on the forward strand.
GCATTCTATGGTGCGGTTGAGATCGATAATGTGGATGCCTTTGCGTTCCATGAAGATGTACTGTCCCATTTTCGGATTCCATTTTCTTTTGAGGTGGCCGAAATGGACGCCGGCATCGAGGAGATCTTTATAAGTGGGTATTTCCATTTTTTACCGATTAGCTTTTTGCAAAAATTAATTTCCGCAGCACTGTCATTAACGCTTGCTGAACTGGAAGCTCTTTCTGGCCTTCGGACGCCCGTATTTCTTGCGTTCCACGGCGCGAGAATCGCGCATGAGGTATTTTTTATCCTTGAGGGGCTTGCGGAAGTCTTCGTTCAATGTGACGAGGGCCCGGGAAATGGCCATGCGCGTCGCTTCGGCCTGACCTTTGTAGCCGCCGCCGCGAACGTTGACTTTGAGGTCGTAGATATTTTCTACCTCCACCGTCGCAAAAGGATCGGTGAGCGAGTGCTGCATGTGCACTTGTGGGAAATATTCCTGGAAGTCTTTGCCGTTGACGGTGATTTTACCCTCTCCCTTGGTGAGGTATACCCGCGCGACGGATGACTTTCTTCTCCCAATGG
>CAYWHT010000122.1:0-2059 GCA_964458135.1 uncultured Saprospiraceae bacterium
AGCTTCACGAAACATCGATCAGACCGGAGCTCCGTAGGAGCGACACATTGAAACCAGACGCTCCTACGGAGCACCAAGCCATCCTTCCATAGATTACTCCACCGGAATTGGCGGGTGCTCCTCTAAAAAGCGCAAAATATCCTCCGGTTCATCGCTGATGTGCAGGAATTCGTAGTACCGCTGTCCCCAGGCGAGTTGGCGGAGGAGTGGAAAGATGAGCGTTTCGATTTCGTAGCGATGTTGCCCCAGGAAAACCATGGGGCTGTAGTACTGGAAGGTGCCGTAGTGGTTTTGGGTGGCGTCCATGAAAATTTCCTGCATGGTGCCCGCGCTGCCCGGCGCGAAGACGATGCCGTGCAGGCAGATGGATAACAAGGTGTCTTCCCGGATGCTGTTGGAGAAATACTTGGCGATGTGGGTGGAGAACAGGTTGCTGGGCTCGTGCCCGTAGAACCAGGTAGGAATGGCGAGGCTTTCCGTTCCTTCCGGATATTTTTCGAGTACGGCCCGGGCTTGTTCCTGGTAGCCTTCGTCTTCGTAGGATGGGGCTTTCTGTAAGAGATTGATGGCCCCCAGGAGGTCGCCGTCGGCGCGACCCGCAAAATAAGCGCCGAGGTTGGCCGCTTCCATGATGCCCGGCCCGCCGCCGGAGACGATGTAATAATCGTTTTCGGCCAGCAGTTTGGCGGTCTGGGCGGTCTTGAGGTAGAAGGAGTCGTGGCGCGGGGTGCGGTGACCGCCCATGATGCCGACGCAGCGCAATTGGGTCATTCCCTCCTCGTCAAATTTGAGCAGGTCGCGCAGCGCGTCGTCGATGGCGTGGTCGTGGATGCGTTGCCAGAGCGCCTCGTTGACGTTGGGGTTGAAGCGGTGGCGCGAGAAATATTGGTAAATCTTATAGTCGAGGCTGTTGTCCTCCTCCTTGGCGAAACCCTCCATCAATTCCTTCCAGTCGTACAGCTTTTTGCGGAAGGGGGCGTAGGGCAGGTAGTCGGGGGCCTGGTAAATGTAGGCGCCCTGGAGGCGAAGCGCTTCTTCGTCCTGCGGGGAAAGCTTACACCCCAGAAAGGTGGTGTTGTCGATCGTCCATTCTTCCCAATTGATGTCCCGGTCGGTGAGATCCAGGCCCTGCAGGGTGCAATCTTTGAGGGATTGTTCCTGGGCCAGGAATTGGTCGAAGGTGTGGATTTCGGTGATGCGGCGTACTTCGGGCTGGCTAAATTTTTTCATGCTGGTTGGCGTTGCTTTGGGATTCGCTGCGGCGAACGAGTTCTTCGTGAATGATCAAGACCTGGCGGATGATGGATCGGTGGCCATCGTTGTAAATGATAAAGTCGCCCCGCTCCACTTTTTCGGCTTCCGGCATCTGGCGGGCCATCCGCGCCAGGACGGATTCCCGGCTGACGCGGTCGCGTTCCATGACCCGTTGAATGCGGATTTCTTCGGGGGCCGTCACCACGACGACGGCATCGAGATCGCGAAAACTTTCGCTCTCGTAAATCAGGGCGGCTTCTTTGAGGGTATAGGGAACATCTTTTTGGTTAGCGTGCCATTGCAGTGCATCTTCCCCAACCGCCGGATGCACGATGGCGTTGAGCTGCTGGAGTTTTTCGGGATTGTCGAATACCAGATCGGCCAGATAGGCCCGGTTCAGCGCACCGTCTTCGCGGTAGACTTGTTCGCCGAACTGCTGGCGTATTTGTTCGCGGACGGCGGGCTGTTCCACCATCAGGGCTTTGGCCCGCCGGTCGGCATAATAAACTGGGATGCCGAGCTGCTCGAAGATACGGCAGACGGTGGTCTTTCCACTGCCGATTCCGCCCGTTAAGCCAACTTTTAGCATAATTGTGAAGATCCGTTTTGCAAAATAATCGCGGAAAACCCGTTTTTCTTTATTTTTAGGTCATTTCAAGCCTTCATTGCCCATGGCCAAATTCAGAATGAATCATTCCCGCCCCGGCGCCAAACAAAGTGGCGGCATGATCGTGCGGGTGGGATTATTTACCGCCATTATCGGCGGTCTTTTCATTGCCTTTAATCGCTTTGCGGGGAGTGATTC
>CAYWHT010000122.1:2069-2729 GCA_964458135.1 uncultured Saprospiraceae bacterium
ATTCCAGCGCGGTCGATCCGGATGGGGGGCGGGAAAGGGCCTACGCCTTGCCCCAATCGTCCACCAACCGAATCGTTCAGCACGATCACTACTCCCTTTCTTATTCCGAAACGCACCGCCAGGCCGAGTGGGTGGCCTACCTGCTCAGCCGGGAGCAACTCGAACAACCTTTCGTAGAGCGCCCCAATGATTACGATCCGGATCCCGTGCTCGGGCAAGCTTGCGCCCGCTCCGAAGATTACCGCCATTCCGGTTACGATCGCGGGCACCTGGCGCCGGCGGCCGATATGGCGTTTGATACTTCCGCCATCCGGCAAACCTTTTACATGAGCAATATCAGCCCGCAATCCCGTAATTTTAACCAGGGCATCTGGCGGGAACTCGAAGAACTCACGCGCGACTGGGCCAAAAAATACAAAAAACTATACGTAGTCAGCGGCCCCGTGCTCACTAAAAAAGGCAAAGGCCGCATCGGCGAAAGCGGCGTCACCATTCCCGCCGCCTTTTTTAAGGTCCTGCTGGATCTGGAAGATCCCGAAAGGAAAGGGATCGGCTTTATCCTGCCCAACGAAATCAGCTACGAACCGCTTTACCAATACGCCGTATCTATCGATTCGGTGGAGGCCTACAGCCAGCTGGATTTTTTTCCGGAGTTGATGA
>CAYWHT010000122.1:2739-8859 GCA_964458135.1 uncultured Saprospiraceae bacterium
GAAGCCGAACTCGAAGGGTCGGTCAACATCGACTTGTGGTACTTCAGCAAAAGCAAACACGACACCCGGGTCAACCGATGGAACCGGGACGAATAAAGTAAGCGCTTGTTGGGCGTTTACCCTTTGGCCTGCAAATGACCATCTATGGGGGGACCTCCTTTCACCGTTTTTTCGCCCCATAGCGCTTCAAAAACGGCGTTGTGAGCATCCAAATCTGGTCATTTTGGGCATCGAAAGTAAACGCCCAACAAGCTTTAAAACGAAAACCACCATTTATGTCCAATATGGAGCCATTCAATAAAGAAATTTCCGAGGGATATACGTTTGAAGGTCACACGATCGTGCTCGGCGGGGCGGTTGCGCAGGATGGCGACTGTCAGACCGGTAATCTGGTGCGCATCCCGCTCAGCACCCTCAACCGCCACGGATTGATCAGCGGCGCAACGGGTACCGGCAAGACCAAAACCCTGCAGATCATCGCCGAACAGCTATCCCGCGAAGGCGTACCTTCTCTGCTTATGGATATCAAGGGCGACCTCAGCGGTATCGCTCAAGCCAGTGCCGGCCATCCCAAAATCGACGAGCGCCACGAAAAAATCGGCATCCCCTTTGAGGCGGGAAGCACGCCCGTGGAGCTCCTCACCCTTTCCGACGAGCCCGGCGCCCGCCTGCGGGCCACCGTCACCGAATTCGGGCCCATCCTGCTGAGCCGCCTGATGGACCTCAACGACACCCAAACGGGGGTCATGTCGGTCGTGTTTAAGTACTGCGACGATAACAACTACCCGCTGGTCGATCTCAACGACCTGCGTAAAACGCTGCAGTACATGACCGAAGAGGGAAAGGAAGAAGTGGAATCCGAATACGGGCGTATCTACAAAAGCACCGTGGGCGCCATCATGCGCCGCATCGTCACCCTGGAACAACAGGGCGCCGACACCTTTTTCGGAGAGCGTTCCTTTGAAGTCGATGACCTCTGCCGACGCGATCGCGAGGGTAGGGGAGTCGTCTCCATCGTTCGCCTTACGGATATGCAGGATCGCCCCCAGCTCTTTTCCACCTTCATGCTGCAATTGCTGGCCGAAATCTATTCCAGCTTTCCCGAAGAAGGCGATCTGGACAAGCCCAAGCTGCTCATCTTTATCGATGAAGCCCACCTGGTCTTTGAAGAAGCCCCGGATGCGCTTCTGGATCAAATCGAGCTGATCGTCAAGCTTATTCGTTCCAAAGGCGTCGGGGTGTTCTTCGTTACCCAAAATCCCGTCGATATTCCGGATACCGTATTGAGCCAGCTGGGTTTTAAGGTGCAGCACGCCCTGCGCGCCTTTACCGCCAAAGACCGCAAGGCCATCAAGTTGGCCGCTCAGAATTTTCCCATCACCGAGCATTACGACGTACCCGAATTGCTTACCCAACTCGGCATCGGAGAGGCGCTGGTTACGGTGCTCAACGAAGACGGCATCCCCACACCTCTAGTGCATACCTTGCTCCGCGCGCCCATTTCCCGCATGGATGTACTCACCGATGCGGAAATCCAGGAGCTCTTGCGTCGATCCAACCTGATAGATAAGTACAATGAGTCGATTGATCGCGAAAGCGCCCACGAAATTCTTAAAGAAAAAATTGAGCGCGCCAAAGAAGAAGCGGAACAGCAGTCGCGCCGGGAGGATTTGGAAAAGGCCAAACGCAGCTCGCGCAATACCCGGCAGAAAAGCATGTTCGAGCAGGTGCTCAACAGCACCACAACGCGGCAAATCGGCCGCACCGTAGCCCGGGAGTTGACGCGGGGGTTGTTGGCGGTGCTGGGGGTTGGGGGGAAGCGGGGGCGGTGAATTTGATTTGGCTGTGTTGCTGTGTGGCCACCCTGCTCAATCCGCAACCAGTCTTTTGAAATTTTTCTGATAAGTAGACCAGGGCACTTTCTTATAATAGTCTTCCGCAAAGTAAATGGCGATGCGTTCGAACTGTTCCGGGCTTTTAAACCCGACGATGGCCTGGATGACCTCTTGCTTTTCGTTGAAAAAAACGACGGTGGGGTAGCTCAGCCTTCCGCGCAGCAATTCGGCGGCCAGTTCGTGGTAGCCGCGCTGACCTTTCTGCACGTAGTTGTAGGCCTGGTCTTTATACTCCAGCTCTTTGCGGGATTCCGCATTCAGTTTAACCGGGTAGAAATTCTTATTTAAATATTCGGCGATAGCCGGCTCCTGGAAGGTGTTTTTTTCCATTCGTTCGCACCAGGAGCACCACTCGGTATAGACATCCAGGATAATCTTCCGTTCCTCTTTCAGGGAGCGTTCCATCGCCTCTTGCCAACTCATCCAGTTGACCTGTTGTGCTTCCAGCCCGGCGGCAATAGCGACGCCAAAGAGTAAAGTGAGAATGGCAGCTTTCATTTCATTAGCATGTTTAAAAGTAAAAGCTTCGGTTTATAGTTTGCCAACCCAAAATTTGTGAATGCTGACTTGGCAGACTATCTTAGAACTCAAAGGTAAGAAACAAAAATCGGTAACGTCTTATGCGCCGCCCTGCTTACTTTAAGGCAAGTTTAACGAATTGCCCGTTTGCTGGCAAGCATTGCTCAATCAAGCAGGTTCCGATACCATTGCACCTGATCATTTCCCAGGAAGGCCTGTTGGAAAAGCCGGCCTGGAATCAGGGGAGCGGGAATGCCTTCCGGCAGGTCTTTTTGTCCGATCAAGACGCGGGCTTCATCCCATAGCTGTTCGGCCAGGAATTGCCGGATCAGTTGAGCGCCCCCTTCCACCATCAGCGCTCCTACTTGGCGGTCCACCAAATGGCGGAGCAGCTCGCCGAGCCATCCCTCGTCAAAGGAAAGCGGTAATAGTTCCACCGCGGCGCGATCAACGTAATCGGGATGTACCGCGCTGACGCAGAGGGTGGGGGCGCCATCGCTAAACAACTGCAAATCGGGGGAAAGGCGCCCTTTGCGATCTAGCACCACTCGCAGCGGGGAGCTGCCGAAATAATAGCGGTTGGTCAAGGCGGGATTATCGGTAGCGGCCGTTCCGGCGCCCACGAGGATGGCGTTGTGTTCGCTGCGCCACTTATGGGTGAGCCGCTTGCTGTGCGGATGGCTAATCCAAACCTGTTGACCCGGACGGCCGAAAAAACCATTGCGGGTGCGTGCAAACTTCAGGGTAACATAAGGACGGTTGCGGGTGACGATGGTGCGGCGAATCGCACTGACGCGGCGGCCCTCCGTCTCCATAATCCCGCTAATCACTTCGATGCCGGCATCGCGCAATTGCCGGGCGCCTTTTCCGGCTACTTGCGGCGTTTCGTCCAGACAGCAGAGGACTACCCGGCGGATGCCCCGCTCAATGATCAAATTGGTGCAGGGGGGCGTTTTACCGTAAATACAACAGGGCTCAAGCGATACGTAGAGCGTGGATTGCGGAATCAAGGGCCGGTCGCTTTCCGCTACGCTGCCAATGGCCTGCACTTCGGCGTGGGCTTCACCGTAAGCGGCGTGGTAGCCTTCCCCGATAATCCGGTTTCCGTACACCAGCACCGCGCCAACCATCGGATTGGTGCGCACCTGGGCGCCGCCCAGACGCGCCAGGTCCAAACAGCGTTGCATGTATAGCTCGTCAGTCGTCATTTAAAAGTGGCAATAATTAAAAAAATACAAACATTCTATTGCGATAGTGAATGGAAAAAGAATTATTTTGTTAGTAGATATTGTTATCTATCGAAAAATTCGTAATGGTTTTTAGTACGGCCTTTAATTGTTGTCACAAAATTGTTAATTTTATAAGGTCTTACGGTTTGACCAACAAGATTTTCCCACGTTCATAAGCCATACTACCGTATTCCAGTATACTACCTTTGGATTATTTAACCACAAAATAATGAGAGCGTGTTATACAAAGTAAAGCTCAAAAACTCCGATGACGCCGTGTTGTTGGACGACGAGGTATACGAATACCTCAGCACGGAGCCCTACCTTGTAAAAGTAGATTTCATTAACAATTTGCGGAAGCACTCCAGCGGTTGCGCCGTTTTTCAGAAAACCTGGAAGAAGGCTGACGGCGGCTACAAAACCGAAACGATCTACTTGCACAAGCTCGTCGCCGAAAAGTTTCTCGGCAACACCCGGACCAAGTCCAAGAAATTGGTAGGGGCTAAGAATGGCAACAAACTCGATTGCCGACTTGAAAACCTGATTTATCGGTCCCGGTCGGTGGCGAGCCGCAAACGCAAGACGAGTAGCAAGGTAGGCTACACCGGGGTGTACAAAGAGAACAACCGCTACCGGGCCGTCATTTCGGTCAACCGAAAATCGGTGCACATCGGAATGTTCGCCACCGCCGAAGAAGCGGCGCTCGCCTACAACAAAAAATCCAGAGAACTGTACGGCGACGATGGAAAGATCAACGTCATCAAACCCCGCAAAAACGCCGAAGCTGAAGACTAACCTCCCAGTCCATCCGCAATTATTCCGTTTTACGAGCTCGGGTCATCTCCCGCTTGCCGGGTGGGCCCGGCAGGGCTTCCAACTCAAACCCCAACGCACGCAAATTTCTTTTGACCGCCCCCTTGGCGCAATAGGTCACCAGAACGCCTCCCGGTAGCAGGGCGCGGTACACCTTTTCCAAAATCGGAAGTTCCCAAAGCTCGGGTTGCGCATTGGGGGCAAATGCATCGTAATACACCAGGTCGAAGGCTTCGACGCGATCCAGCATCTCCACGGATTGATCCACCTTAAAAATAGAGAAAAAAGGAGACAAGGCGGTTTGCGTTTGCCAGGGCGCCCGGTGAATGGCGGAAAAAAGCCCGGCATTGCCTACGATTTCCGGATAATTCAACCGCTCGGCTTTGGCCAGGGGTAGGGGAGCGATCTCCCAACCCTCGTAATAGACCTTAAGGGCGCGCTTTTCGCATTCCAGCGCAGTGAGCAGTGCATTGAGCCCCGTGCCCAGGCCAATTTCCAGAACGCGTAGGGAGTTGTGCTGCAACGTCAGCGGAATGAAACCCGCCTCCAAAAATACGTGTCTGGATTCCTGTAAAGCCCCATAACGGGAGTGGTAACTCACGCCGTAACGCTGAGAAAAAATAGAATGAGAACCATCTTGGGTTTCAAAAATATCGTTTCCGGTTGTCATGTCAGTCATTTCTGCGAGCTATTGCTAACCGGACAGACCGCCTTGAGCGATATCTAGAAGATAACGGACAACAAATTTTGTGCAATGCTTAGCAGAGAATCGGCCGAAGAAAAGTCGGTAGGGCAACCGTAGCCGCGGTTGCAGGACGAAAACAACAGCGTGAAAGCGAAAAGCACAAAAATACCGGTGAAACGCTTGGGCTTGATCGACTTCATTGGAGATTAATTTTTTTGGATATGTTATGGAATTAGGAGTACAAACGCGTTAAACAATAGATTATTTTAGATGTCAAGAACGGGGTCAAAAATAGAAAAATTCACGGGCAATACCTTGAGAACGCCTTACTGGTTGTTAAAAATGGCAGAATTGCTAATTTTGTGAGCATTTGTATTTAATCGACAATACTGACACGACATATTATGGCAAGAGAAATAGCCCTGCGCGATGCACTTAACGAGGCCATGGCCGAAGAGCTGCGGCGCGACGAAAACGTCTTTTTGATGGGAGAAGAGGTGGCCGAATACAACGGCGCCTACAAGGTCACCAAAGGCCTGTTGGATGAATTCGGTCCCAAACGGGTGATCGACACCCCGATATCCGAACTCGGCTTCGCGGGCGTCGGCGTCGGCGCCGCCATGAATGGCCTGCGGCCCATCGTGGAATTCATGACCTGGAACTTTGCGGTGTTGGCCTTCGACCAGGTCATTAACAATGCCGCCAAAACGCTTTCTCAATCCGGCGGCCAGTACAAGTGCCCCATCGTATTTCGCGGCCCCTCCGGATCGGCCGGACAGCTAGCTCAACAACACTCCCAATCTTTCGAAAGCTTCCTGGCCAATGTTCCCGGATTAAAAGTCATCTCTTGCATTGATCCGGCCGATGCTAAGGGCTTGCTCAAATCGGCCGTGCGCGATGACGATCCCGTCTGCATGATGGAATCGGAAGTAATGTACGGCCATAAGGGAGAAGTGCCGGAAGAAGAATACCTCGTGCC
>CAYWHT010000122.1:8869-9195 GCA_964458135.1 uncultured Saprospiraceae bacterium
TCGCCTACGAAATCCAAAAATACGCCTTCGATTACCTCGATGCGCCCGTTACACGCGTCAACGCCGCCGATACTTCCCTGCCGTACGCCCCCACACTGGTGGAGGCTTCTCTGCCTAATCCGGAGAAGGTGGTGAAGGCAGTCAAGGAGGTGATGTATATTGAGTTGTAGTATTTGGTAGTGGGTAGTTGAAGGGGGCGTAGGTTATTATGTTCTGACCGGCTACCCGTTTTCGGCTGGTTTACGGAGGTCTGCTTCCTATAACAGGCTGCTCCTCCGGAGCGTCAGGCCATCTTTAGCGCATACTTTATATATAGTCTGACAACT
>CAYWHT010000122.1:9205-9463 GCA_964458135.1 uncultured Saprospiraceae bacterium
TGCCCATCGGTAAGGCCCGGGTACGCCGGCAGGGCGATGACGTTACGATCGTCTCCTTTAACAAGATGGTGCTCGAAGCCCTCAAGGCGGCCGAAGAGCTCGCCAAGGAAGATATCTCCGCCGAGGTGATCGACTTGCGCACCGTTCGTCCGCTCGACTACGCCACCATCGTGGAATCGGTCAAAAAAACCAACCGACTGATCGTTGTCGATGAGTCCTGGCCCCTGGCCAGCATCGCCTCGGAAGTCGCCTACGAAA
>CAYWHT010000123.1:0-9388 GCA_964458135.1 uncultured Saprospiraceae bacterium
AGGCGGAAAAAGAGCAAGTCAGAATTCACAAATTTTGGGTTGTCAGACTATAATCTATTACGCGGCGCCATTCCTGGCCGTCCTCGTCATTCGCTGCTCAACGTATCTGGGGATACGCCTGCGCGGCTCATTCCTGCGAGCGACCAGGCCTGGCAACCATTTGCGCCGCTGACTACGAAAAACTCATGCATCATCCGGGCTAACTATAAACCGTAGCCACCAATTTCCGAGCGCCCCCCGCATTGCGAAACTCACACAAGTAAATCCCTTGCCAGGCGCCCAAATTCATGCGGCGACGCGATACCGGGATACTCACCGAACTGCCCACCAGCGCCGCCTTGATGTGTGCGGGCATATCGTCGGGGCCTTCGATGGTGTGGGTGAGGAAGGGCATATTTTCCGGAACCAATTTGTTGAAGATGCTTTCGAAATCGGTGCGCACGGAAGGGTCGGCATTTTCGTTGATCGTGAGCCCGGCGGAGGTGTGTTTGATGAACAGTTGCAACACGCCCGCTTCCGGCAAATCGGGCAGCGCCCGTTCCACTTCGCGGGTAATCAGATGGAACCCACGGGGGTAAGGAGATAGGGAAATTTCCTTTTGGAGGACCATGTCGATGCGGTTTTGACGTTCCGCCCCAAAGGTAGCTAAACCCGTACTTCGGCGAGCAACTATTTTCCGTAATCGGGGCAGCGAAGGTCGCCGAAGTAGTACACTAAACCTACCCCCAGCATGAGGAAGTTATCGTTGTTGCTGCTGTCTCCCCTTTGCCGGCCTTCCTCTCCGAAGTTGGAAGGATCCACGCCGGGCAATTCGATGGAACGGTCGGAGAGCCTGGCCGCCAGTTCGCCGCGTTCGCTGCGCAGCGTATTCAAGTTGGGGTAAGTGGTGCTCACATCGTCTAGGTAATCGGAAAAGGTGGTGCGGGCGCCCATCTCGACATTGACGCTCCACTCATAGCTCAAATCGAATTTGATGCCGCCCCCGAAGAGCAGCGCCCCGCTGAAGCGGGAGTATTCCTCTCCCTGAAACTGACCTTCGGTGCCGAGCGTTTGCAACTCCACCCACTGCCCGTCGATTTTTGCTTCAGGATTGAAGTGAAAGGCGCTGAGCCCGGCAAACATGTAGGGCGTGAAGAATTTGTCTTCGCTGCCGTGCTTGTAGGGTAGAAAGTTGAATTCCAATTGGGCTACGCCTTCAATAATTAAAGATTTAAAACTCAAATTCCGGGCCCGCTCAAAGGTGTTTTCCGAAACTGCATCATCCCCCCTTATTGTGCCTGCATTGAGCCCGCCTTTGATGCTGATGCGTTCGTTGAAGTTGTAGCGCGCCATCGCCCCCCCCGATAGCCCGGGAAGGCTTAGGTCGAAATTGGTGTTGAGGTCGCCGAAATAATAACCGAGGCCTACCCAGCCTCCGGCCTCCCACCCCTCCATGGGTTGCTGGGCCGATGCCGTCAGAGTAGCGCCCACCAGGGCGCAAATCAGGGTAATGTGTTTCACACTCAAGTGGTTGTTTGTTCGTCGTTCATGAGGTAATAATCAATAGAACGGCGGGAGGGGGACCTGTGGTATGTTTGAGTATTTAGTAGTTGGTAGGCTGGTGCGAGCTCCGCAGCTTACCAACTACTCATCAAAGACCGGCTTTGGCGGAAATTTCCAGCATCCGGTCAATAGAAGCGCGGCCCTGTTCGATAACCCAGTCGGGCAGGGTGATTTCGGGCACTTCGTGCTTCATGCAGAGGTAGAGCTTTTCCAGCGTGTTGCGGCGCATGTGGGGGCATTCGTTGCAGGCGCAGGTGTTGTTGGGGGGCGCCGGGATGAAGGTTTTCTCCGGGGAAGCCTTTTGCATCTGATGAATGATGCCCGCTTCGGTGGCGACGATGAACTCCCGGGAGTCGCTTTCCTTGGTGTAGTTGAGCAGCTTGGTCGTGGAGCCGATAAAGTCGGCGTTTTTCAGGATGTGTTCCTCGCATTCCGGGTGGGCGATGAGCTTGGCGCCGGGGTGGCGCTGCAGTAGCTGGGTGATCTTCTCTCCCGAAAAGATCTCGTGCACCATGCAGGTGCCGTTCCAGAGCACCATTTCACGGCCGGTCTTTTTTTGCAGGTAGCGGCCCAGGTTGATGTCGGGCGCGAAAATAATCGGCTGATCTTCCGGAATGCTCTCGATGATGTGTACGGCGTTGCTGGAAGTGCAGCAGATATCGGTCAGCGTTTTGAGCTCGGCCGTGCAATTGATATAGGATACGACTACGTGCCCGGGGTATTTTTCCTTAAATTTTCGGAATAAAGGTGGCGGGCAGGAATCGGCCAGCGAGCAACCCGCCTTGAGGTCGGGCAACAGCACTTTCTTCTGGGGAGACAGCATCTTGGCGGTTTCCGCCATGAAGTGCACTCCCGCGAAAACGATGATGTCGGCATCCGTTTTGGCGGCCTCCTGGGAAAGACCCAGGCTGTCGCCGATATAGTCGGCAATATCCTGGATGTCGGATTCCTGGTAGTAGTGGGCCAGCACAATGGCGTTCTTTTCCCGCTTGAGGCGTTCGATTTCTTCGAACAGATCCAGCGTCGGATCAACATCGATATCGAGGTAGCCGGTGCGATCCAGGTTTTTTTTGGCGGTGGTGAGGGCAGTATCCATATAATCTATTTTGCTCGAAATTGATAATTGGTTTGTGAAAAAAACGCGGAGGTTGTTAAAAAAGTTCACTTAGTTTCAAAATTAAACTAAGTTAGTTTCAACTAAATTGTTCGACAATGATGCAAGCCTTGCTAGAAAGCGAGTTGGGGCGTTTCCGGGTCGATTGTTTGCGGCCTCTGGATATTTCTATTCCGCTGCAACCGGGGCTAAGGAATGTCAACGCCTGGTACGCGCCGCCCTTCGAGGCCGAACCGGTGCGCTTCGGTGAGTTTGTCGGGTCGGTGGCGGAAGGGGGGGCGGTCAACTTTCTCAACCTCCGCATCAATCCCCACGGCAACGGCACCCATACCGAGTGTGTAGGCCACATTACGAAAGCGCCCTTTACCATTAACCAAAGCTTAAAAAAATTTTATTTTTTTTCGGAGTTGGTGAGCGTTTTTCCACAGAAACTTGTTGGAGGAAACAGGGTAATCACCAAAGAACAGTTGCAGGAAGCCCGCCGGCACGAAGGTGCGGAGGCGCTGATTATCCGTACGCTTCCCAATGATGAATTTAAGCTGACCACTAACCACTCCGGCGCCAATCCGCCCTACCTGGATCCCGATGCCGTTGAGTGGTTGGTGCGCCAAAAAGTACAGCATCTTTTGGTAGATTTGCCGTCGGTGGATCCGGAAGAGGACGGTGGCCGGCTACTCGCCCACCGCGCTTTTTGGCAAACCGGTGGAATATTGCGGGAAAATAGCACCATTAGCGAATTAATCTACGTGAACAATTCAATTAAGGATGGGTTATATTTGCTAAATTTACAAATCGCCAGTTTTGAAATTGACGTAAGTCCGAGCAAACCAGTTTTATACGCTTTAGAACCGGTTGTTTAAATGTCGTACGTTCCGTCTACATATCACTCCAAAGTTTATCGCGATTTCAAGGAAATTGAATCGAATGACCACCGGCAGGTCATCCGGTACTACGAGCAATTTGAGGACCAGATCCATCACCTGGATTTCGAGGAATACTACGAGATAGTTCTCACCTACGTCGACGCGCTTTTCGAAATCGGCGCCTACCAACGGCACCTGCTCATGGTCGATGTAGTCATCGAGCACACCATTCTCAATAACATTCAATTCCGTAAGGGAGAAGATCTCTATCGGAGCTTGTTATTTAAGAAAGCGGCTTCCCTCCACAATACCCTCGAATACGAAAAAGCCGATTACATCTTGCGCGAGCTCATCAAGATCGATCCCTACGATCGCGACGCCATCCTTTTCCTAAAAAGGTGCCTGCGCAAAAAGCACAACGCCGTCACCCACCACAGTCGCGCTGCCAGCATCTTCCTGATCATGATCGCCGCCCTCGTCATCGCCCTTGAGGTGCTCTTCATCCGTCCTTTCTATCAAATTTACGCGCAAACCGTAGAGTACTCCCGCATCACCATCTTCATGATGGGCCTTTTTGCTCTGGTGGGTGGGGAACTTTATCAACGGATTTGCGTATCACGGGAAGTCAATCAGTTTGTTCAGGAGATTAAGGCGCAAAAGGGCTATTCGTAGCCGAAGCACCATCATTACAGAACAATAATAAACCCAAAACATGAAGCCTACACTAATGATCCTGGCGGCCGGCATGGGAAGCCGCTACGGAGGCCTCAAACAAGTTGACGGCGTAGGGCCCCAGGACGAAGCCATCATTGAATACTCCATCTACGACGCCATTCGGGCCGGATACGGCAAAGTGGTCTTTGTCATCCGGGAAGATATCGAGGCGGTTTTCCGCGAAAAATTCGGTTCCAAGCTGGAGGGTCTCATCCCGGTGGAATACGCCTTTCAGGCTATCAATACCCCTATTGAGGGTATCGATGAGTTGCCCCATCGCGAAAAGCCCTGGGGCACCGCCCACGCCGTACTCGTGGCCGAGCATCTCATCCAGGAGCCCTTCGCGGTCATCAATGCCGATGATTACTACGGCATTTCCGCCTTTAAAACTATGGCCGGCTTCCTGCAAAACCAGTGTGCGCCGGATCACTATTCCATGATCGGCTACGTGCTTAAAAATACGCTTTCCGATCACGGCGCCGTCAACCGCGGCGTCTGCGAAATGGATAGCAACAATCTCCTCACTGACGTGGTTGAGCGCACCAAAATCCAGCGCCAAAACGGCGCCGTCTATTACCAGGACGCTCAAGGCCATAAGCGGGAACTTTCCGAAACTGCCCTTGTATCCATGAACTTCTGGGGCTTCCACCCCAATATCTTCGGCATCATCAAGGAAGATTTCAAAACGTTTGTACACGAAAACCGCGACAACCCTAAGGCCGAGTTTTTCATCCCACTGGTTATCAACCGGCTGATCAAAGAAAACCGGGTCAAGCTGTCGGTGCTGCCCAGTGCGGATCTGTGGTACGGGGTGACCTACCGGGAGGATAAGCCGCGGGTGCAGGAGGCGTTTAGGGCCTTGATTGCGGAGGGGAGTTATCCGGATCCGCTTTGGTCTTAGAGCTTATTGGTAGGTAAGCACTCCGTAGCCAGGGAGTGCTCACCCTCTACTCCCTATAAATCAAATTTAATTCCCTGCGCCAGGGGAATCTCCGCACTGTAATTAATCGTGTTCGTCTGCCGGCGCATGTAGGCTTTCCAGGCGTCGGAGCCACTCTCGCGGCCGCCGCCGGTTTCCTTCTCGCCACCGAAGGCGCCGCCGATTTCCGCCCCGCTCGTGCCGATGTTGACGTTGGCGATGCCGCAATCCGACCCTTCCGCGGATAGGAAATATTCCGATTCCCGCAAATTGTTGGTCATGATGGCGGATGACAGGCCCTGTGGCACGCCGTTGTGCATGGCCATAGCCTCCTCGATATCCTTGTATTTCATGAGATAGAGGATGGGTGCGAAGGTCTCCTCCCGCACGATCGGCATGTTAGCGTTGACTTCCGCCACGCAGGGCTTGACGTAGCAACCGCTTTCGTAGCCGGGGCCTTCCAACTTGCCGCCTTCTACAAGGAAGTTGCCGCCCTGTTCTTTGATGGTGTGCAGCGCCTTTTCGTAAGTTTTGACCGAATCGTGGTCGATGAGCGGTCCCACGTGGTTGTTTTCGTCCAGCGGGTTGCCGATGCGGAGCTGCGGATAGGCGTTGACCAGTTTGTTTTTCACTTCATCGTATACGTCTTCGTGGATGATCAGGCGGCGCGTGGAGGTGCAACGCTGGCCCGCGGTGCCCACGGCGCCGAAGAGCGCGCCCGTCAGTACGAGGTTGAGGTCGGCGTCTTTGGAGATGATGATGCCATTATTGCCGCCCAGTTCGAGGATGGTTTTTCCGAGGCGGGCCGCTACGGTTTGGCCGACGGTTTTGCCCATCCGGATGCTGCCGGTGGCGGAGATCAGAGGGATGCGCCGGTCGGTCGTCATCCATTCGCCGACGCGGTAGTCGCCCATGATCGTATTGACGACGCCCTCGGGCACGTCATTATCCTTGAGCACCTGGCGGAAGAGGTTCTGGCAGGCCACGCCGCAGAGGGGCGTCTTTTCGGAAGGTTTCCAGATGACGACATCGCCGCACACCAATGCCACTAAAGTATTCCACGACCATACCGCCACCGGAAAGTTGAAGGCGGAGATGACGCCGACGGGCCCCAGCGGATGCCATTGCTCGTAAAGTCGGTGGGAGGGGCGTTCCGACTGCATCGTCAGGCCGTACAGTTGCCTTGACTGGCCGAGGGCAAAGTCGGCGATATCGATCATTTCTTGCACTTCGCCCCAGCCTTCCTGCAGGCTCTTGCCCATCTCGTAGGAGACCAGCCGGCCGAGGGCTTCCTTATTATCGCGCAAGGCTTGACCGTACTGGCGGATGATTTCCCCGCGTTGGGGCGCCGGCCACTTACGCCAGACCTTGAAAGCTTCCTGCGCTTTGCTGATGACTTGCTCGTATTCCTGCTCCGTCGTCTGGCTGACCTTGGCGATCAGGCGGCCGTCGACGGGCGAGTAGGATTCGATCATCGGCCCGCCGGCATGGGCTTCCAAACCGGTGCTGGTTCCGGCATTCTCCGGCTTGATGCCGAGTTGTTCCAAAAAAGAGGTATCCATGGTTTTATTCGTTTTCTGATTCGTTAAGGCCTTGCTTCTTCTTTTTTGAGGTATTGGTTAAACCAGCCCATCAGGCGTTGGCTGTAGTCGAAGCGGGCGGAGGCGTTGCGGTTGCCGTGCCCTTCTCCCGGGTAGAAGACCAGCCGTACCGGCGTGTCGGTTCGCGTTTTGATGTGCCGGTACAATTCCATTGACTGGCTGGGGTCCACGCGGGTGTCTTCGGCTCCGGCCATGATTAATAGCGGCGTTTTGGCTTGGCCCGCGTAGTAGATGGGGCTGCGCTTGAGGAAGAAATCGTAATCTTCCCAGATGCGCTTGCGGGCGTGTACGAGGTACAGCTCTTCGGGTATATCACTGGTGCCCCACTTGGAGATATTGTCGCTGATGCCGACAAACATGACGCCCGCCGCGAAGCGATCGGTATAGCGGGTGGCCATCCAGCCCGTGGCGTAGCCGCCGTAGGAACCGCCGGTGACGCCCACGCGCTCTTCGTCGACCAATCCGCGTTCGATGAGGTAATCCACGCCGTCTACGATATCGTCAAATTCTTTGCCGGCCAGATCGCCCTGGCTCGACATGGCGAAGTCCACCCCACGGCCCGTGCTGCCGCGGTAGTTCGGGTAGAATACCGCGTAGCCCTCGATGGCCGCCATCTGCCCGGGTACGGAATAGCGAGTCAGCCAGCCGTTATCGTAATGCGCTTCGGGGCCGCCGTGCACTACGGTGATCAGGGGATAGCGCTTGCCCTCCTCTTCGTTGACCGGGTGGATGAGCAGTCCCTGAATTTCTTGGCCATCGCGGGCCTCGTAGGTGATGACCTCCTGGCGGCCCATTTGGCGATCTTTCAGCCAGGGATTGCTGTCGGTGAGGCGCTCGGGCGCTTGTGCGCCGGCGTCGAGGAAGTAAGCCTCTCCCGGATGCTGCGGCGTTTCGGCCACCATGGCCATGGCGCCGTTATCGGCCCGGTCGAAGCTCGTGATTACCGGATCGCCGCTCTCCCCGGCCATGTTGCGCCGCAAGTTGCCGCCATCCGCCTCGATGGCGCCGAGGGTGGCGTGCACGCCCTCGCTGGCCAGGAACTGGATCGTCTGATCGTCGACCCATTGGATGCTTTCGAACATGCCGGGGAATTCGGGTTGCAGGTTGGTGGGGGCGCCGCCGGTTGCGTCAACCACAAACAGTCGACCGGCAATGGGGTCATGGATATCGGCGCCGGCGATCATGGCCAGGCTTTCGCCGTCGGGGCTGAAGGCGAAGGCGCCCAGTTTAGCGCGGTGCTCCACTTCGCCGGTAACTTTCCGGGTTGAAGCGTCAACGATGTGTACGCGCTGTTTCATGTAGTAGTCGTCCACCAAGGGCGTAGGCGCCGCGGCCACCGCCAGCCGTTCACCGCTGGGGCTCCAGGCGAGGCGGTGTACGTCGCCCTCCAGTTGCAGGCGCTCCGGCTCGCCGGTGGTTTCACCGAGCTTGATCAGGTAGGCGCGGGCGTAGGTTAGGTTTTCTTCGTAAATAACGGGCTCGTAGGGCAGGGGCGATTCGGTGGCTTCGTCCTTCGGTTCGGGAGCGATGAAGGCGAGTTGCGCGCCGTCCTGGGACCATTCGTAATCGGCAATGGAGGTCGTGAAGGCGTATAATTTGCGGGCTTCCCCGCCGCTGAGCGGCATTTCGTAGAGACTGCGCACCTCATCCCCTTCCGCCCGGGCCAGGAAGGTCACGCTTTGGTGTTGCGGGCGGAACTGAGCGTGGCTGACGCTGTAGCTGGTAAAGAAGGGAATTTCGCGTTCCGCTTCCATATCGTAGAGAAACAGGTGGTAACTGGCAGGCTTATTTTCCTGGAAGGGGTTGGCCGGCACCCGTCGGGTAAAGGCCAGTGCTTCTCCATCGGCGGATAAGTCGACCGCCGTGACCTGCTGCATTTTGGAAACATCAACGGGGCTGATCCCCTGCGCGGCCTGGGCGAGCACGCCCGTGGCCAGCAACAATAACCATAAGGCCAAAAGGATTTTACGCATGATCGGTTGGATTTGGTTTCGGACTAAAAATTAAGGAAAAAGCGGGCAGGTTTGCAAACGATAAATGGCCCGGAACCGTCAAGCTCGCAGTAAGCCGGTCATTCGCCAAGGCTGGAGGCCTCACCGTCACCTAGGATGCGGCGCACCCGCAGCACCAGTTCCACGGGCTTAAAGGGCTTGGTGACGAAGTCGGTAGCGCCCAGCTCGAAGGCCTGCAAAATTTCTTCTTCGGCCTCCAGAGGCGCAATCGCGATGACCGGCATATCGGTACGCATCTCCTGCCGCAATTGGCGGATGACTTCCAGCCCCGAGACTTCTTCGACTTCGGTGCCGATGATGGCGATATCGTAATTATTTTGTTTCAGCTTTTCGAGTGCCTGGGCGCCGTTTTTGGCCAGTTCAACGGTAAAGCCTTTGCGTTGCAGGCGAAATTCTAGGGCGGTGAGGAGCACTTCTTCTTTTTCGCAGACTAATATCTTCATCAATTGCTTGGTTTCGGATAAAGATAAGTAAAAATGGCCGCAGCATGGAGGAGGATAGGGGGTTATAAGGGTTGGGCGAAGATTCCGTCCCCCTTACCGACCATTTACTTAGTGCTCGAAGCAATAGTACACTGTGTAATACGTAATTTTGCGCTTTGGCAGTGTCTTATGGCGAAAGGC